>NZ_JAMZBD010000001.1:0-24467 GCF_024158685.1 Halomonas sp. 707D4
GTCGCCTCCAGGTCGGCGGTGTTGATCATCAGGCGCGGATTGAAGTTGCCGAACCCGGCGGACTGGTCCGCCTCGCGCTCGATGATCCCGGTCACGGCGTGCTGGCCCTGGTGGCCAGGCTCTCCGGCGCCACCCCCTGGAGCCAGGCGCTGCGCCTGGGCGGGCGCCAGCTCGCCCTGCGCCGCCAGGCCGGACGCGGCCAGCTACTGGCGTTTTCGGTCACCTTCTTCGCCATGGCGATGATCGTGCTGGTGCGCGGTGACCTGTTGACCACCTGGCAAAGCCAACTGCCGGACGACACGCCCAACTACTTCGCCATCAACATCCAGCCCAGCGAGCGTGAGGCGTTCGAGGCCGCCATCGGCCCAAGCGTGACCACCCAAAGCGCGCTCTACCCGATGGTGCGCGGGCGCCTCATCGAGATCGACGGCCAGGCCCCGCGCGAGGCAGTACCGGAAAGCGCTCGCGGTGACGGGGCGCTGCGCCGCGAGCTCAACCTGACCTGGCAGGCAACGCTTCCCGAAGGCAACGAGATTGTCGCCGGGCAGTGGTTTGCTCCGCCTCGCCCGGCGCAGGGCTTCATGCAGGAAGTCGTGGCGACGCCCGAGACGGATTCCCCGGTGCCGATTTCCGTCGAGACGGGGCTGGCCGAGCGCCTCGGGCTCACACTGGGAGATTCGCTGGCCTTCTCCGTGGGCGGCGATCGCATCGATACCCGTATCACCAGCTTGAGAAGCCTCGACTGGGATACCTTCAAGCCCAACTTCTTCGTCATCTTTCCGCCGGAAAGCCTCGAGCGCTTCAGCCACAGCTACATCACCGCCTTCCATCTGCCGGAAAGCGAGCAGGGCCTCATCCGCCAGCTGGTCAGCGACTTCCCCGGGGTATCGCTGCTCAATGTCGAGGCGATTCTCGGCCAGGTGCGCGACGTGCTGGGGCAGGTGACCCGCGCCGTCGAGCTGATCCTGGCGCTGGTGCTGCTGGCCGGGGTCAGCGTGCTCTACGCCGCGCTGACCGCCAGCCGCCCGGTGCGCGCCCACGAAAGCGGGCTACTGCGCGTGTTCGGCGCGGGCAATCGCATGATTTCCCGCGTACAGGGGGCGGAGTACGCGCTGCTGGGCCTGGCCAGCGGCCTGATGGGCGCGGCCCTGGCGGAGCTTGCCAGCGCCGCGCTCTATCTCTACTGGCTCGACCTGACGCCCCGGCTGCACGTGGCGCTGTGGCTCGTGCTGCCGCTGGGTGGGGCGCTGCTGGTCGGAGTGATCGGTCATGCGCTCTCCTACTCTCTGCGCCGCCAGGCCCCGGCGGCGAGCCTGGGGCTTCTGGGCGAGGCATGACGATACGCATACCGCCCGCGCCAACGACCGGCACGGATGGTGAACGAGGAAACGACGTGAAAGAACCGAAGAAAGAGAAGACAGGCTGGAAAAAAAGCGATGTTCGCCGGTCGCAGACCGGCTTTCTGGCAGCGGGGCTTTTGCTGATGTCGGGCGTTGCCGGCGCTTCACCCGAGGCGCTGGAGCGCGATCTGCGCGAGCAGCTCGGCCAGGACGGGGCGGAAGTAACGTTCACTCGCGTGTTCGAGGACGAAGCGCGCTCGGCCTACATCGCCGAGGGCGTCGAAGCACGCCGCGACGACGGCGAGACCGTCACCATCGAGCGCTACCGGGTCATCGGCGATTACCAGGCGCCAAGCGCCATCGAAGCGGACGACCTGACCTTCACGGGAAGTGCCGAAGGCGAGCGGGTGCATCTGGACGCATTACGCGTGGAGCGGCCGGGTCGAGCGGTCATCTCCGTACAGGCGCTGGCCGAGGAGGGTTACACGCTTGGCGCCATCGAGGCTCGGGGGCTGCGCATCGGTGCCGGCAATACCCTTTCCTCCACTCTCGAGCTGGGGCTGCCCACGGCGGATATCGCCGTCGATTCGCTGCGCCTCGACGATCTTCGCGAAGGCTATCTCGGGCGCCTCGACCTCGAAGGCCTGAGGGCCGAGATACCCTTCGAGCCCCGGCGGGCCACGACCGCCACGTTCACCGTGCAGGCCCTGGTGCTGGAGGCCATCGAGTGGAGCGATGCGCAAAGCGTGACCGGGCTTGCGCGTGCATCGCTCGATCATCTGCGCCTCGAGGGTGACGAATGGCACCTGGGGCTCGAGCGCCTCTGGCTTGAAGGTTCCCCGTTGGAGGGTGCCTCGGGCCTCGAAGGCGGCTATGCCGATCTTGTCGGGCTGTTTGCGCACTTGTCGCCTGCCGATCGCGAATCGCTCAAGCTGGTGTACGAGGCCTTGACCGGAGGCGAGGCCTCGCTGCGCTTCGCAAGCGAGCACCAGGCGCGCCTGAGCGACGAGGACCCGGCCCGTCTCGAGGCTCAGGGAAGCCTCACGATCGAAGGTGCCGGTCGGTTGAGCTACGATGCCGATCTGCTTTTGACGCTTCCCGGCACTACCACGCGGAACATGGTGCTGGACGAACCGTCGCTGATCGAAACCTCCAGGGTCAAGGGAGGACGTGCCGCGCTTGTGTATCACGACGAGGGTCTCTTGCCGCGCGCACTGGAGGCGATAGCGACAGTGCTCGTCCTGTCCCCCGAGCAGACACTGGACATGCTGCGCCAGGAGGCCGAAACGCTGCGCTACCACGTCTACCCCGGGGCGGAAAAGATTCCTTTCGCCCTGCTGGCCATCATGCAGGGCAAGGGAGAGCGACTCTCCCTCGCTGCGCTCCTGCCCAAGAACCTGCTGCTCGACCAACTGTTGCGGGGACCGCTTTACTGGGAGGAGCCGTTCGACCTGACCGTCGAGCTCGACTGAAGTCGTCGCGATCATGAAGGGCGCTCATGTGTTACCTGACGCGGATGCGATGAAAGTCGCCTGCGCCTGGGGTATGATGGGCGCCTTGCTTTTTTCGACGCCCTAGCCTACGAGGTTTCCCCCATGTTCAGCCGCGATATGACCATTGCCGGGTTTGACGATGCGCTTTTTGACGCCATGCAGAAAGAAGTGGCGCGTCAGGAAGACCACATCGAACTGATCGCTTCCGAAAACTACGCAAGCCCGCGGGTACTCGAAGCCCAGGGCAGCCAGCTGACCAACAAGTACGCCGAAGGCTATCCGGGCAAGCGTTACTACGGCGGCTGCGAGTTCGTGGACATCGCGGAGAACCTGGCGATCGACTACGCCAAGGAGCTGTTTGGCGCTACCTACGTCAACGTTCAGCCGCACTCCGGCTCTCAGGCCAACAGCGCCGTGTTCCAGGCGCTGGTCAAACCCGGCGACACCATCCTCGGCATGAGTCTGGACGCCGGCGGTCACCTGACCCACGGTGCCAAGCCCAACTTCTCCGGCAAGCACTACAACGCCATCCAGTACGGCCTGAACGACCAAGGCCTGATCGACTATGACCAGGTGGCGGCCCTTGCCCGCGAGCACCAGCCGAAGATGATCATCGCCGGCTTCTCCGCCTACTCTCAGATCATCGATTGGGCGAAGTTCCGCGAGATCGCCGACCAAGTGGGCGCCTACCTGCTGGTCGACATGGCCCACGTGGCAGGGCTCGTCGCCGCCGGCGTCTACCCGAGCCCGCTGCCCCATGCCCACGTGGTCACCTCCACTACCCACAAGACCCTGCGTGGCCCCCGCAGCGGCGTGATTCTCTCCGCCGAAAACGATGCCGAGATCGAGAAGAAGCTGCAGTCCGCCGTCTTCCCCGGCGGCCAGGGTGGCCCGCTCATGCACGTCATCGCCGCCAAGGCGATCTGCTTCAAGGAAGCGATGGAACCGGAATTCAAGGCCTACCAGCAGCAGGTGGTCAAGAATGCCAAGGTCATGGCGGGCGTATTCATCGAGCGCGGCTTCGACATCGTCTCCGGCGGCACCGAAGACCATCTGTTCCTGCTCTCGCTGGTCAAGCAGGGCGTGACCGGCAAGGACGCAGACGCCGCTCTGGGCCGTGCCCACATCACCGTCAACAAGAACGCCGTACCCAACGACCCGCAAAGCCCGTTCGTCACCTCAGGCCTGCGTATCGGTACCCCGGCGGTCACCACCCGTGGCTTCGGCGAAGCCGAGTGCCAGGAACTCGCCGGCTGGATCTGCGACATCCTCGAGGTGCTCGCCAAGGGCGAAGAGACCGCCAGTATCGAGGCTGCGGTGGCCGAGAAGGTCGCGAAGGTCTGCGCGGCGTATCCGGTCTACAAGTAAGCTTGTCGATGACGGTTTCATGATCAAGACGGGCGCCTTCGGGCGCCCGTTTCAATGGTGGTCGACTAGGGTATTACTCACGCGTCCCCGCCAAACAGGTCCCGGGTGAACACCTTTTCTTCGATATCGTGAAGTTCATCGGCCATGCGGTTGGCCAGTACCAGATCGCACGACTGCTTGAAAACCCCCAGGTCACGAATCACCGCTGAGTTGAAGAACGTGCTCTGCTCGAGCGCCGGCTCGTACACCACGACCTCGATACCCTTTGCCTTGATGCGTTTCATCACCCCCTGCATCGCGCTGGCTCTGAAATTGTCCGAGCCTGCTTTCATGATCAGTCGATACACGCCCACCACTCGAGGCTGGCGCTTGATGATGCATTCGGCAATGAAATCCTTGCGGGTGCGGTTCGCGTCCACGACGGCCTTGATCATGTTGCTGGGCACGTTCTGGTAATTGGCTAGGAGCTGTTTGGTGTCCTTGGGCAGGCAGTAACCGCCGTAGCCGAAGCTTGGATTGTTGTAATGCTGTCCTATGCGCGGGTCCAGGCCCACGCCTTCGATGATCTGACGAGTGTCCAGCCCATGGGTTTCGGCGTAGGTATCCAGCTCGTTGAAGTAAGCCACGCGCATGGCCAGGTAGGTATTGGCGAAGAGCTTGATGGCCTCCGCCTCGGTGCTGTCGGTAAAGAGGGTGGGAATGTTCTGCTCGAGCGCCCCTTGTGCCAGCATGTCGGCAAAGCGCCGGGCACGCTCGGAACGCTCGCCCACCACGATACGTGTCGGATGAAGGTTGTCGTGAAGCGCCTTTCCCTCGCGCAGGAACTCCGGTGAAAAGATGAGGTTGTCGGTCTTGAAGCGCTCGCGAGCGCTGGCCGTGTAGCCCACGGGGACCGTCGACTTGATGATCATGACGGCGCGAGGATTGATCGACATGACCTGGACAATGACCGCCTCGACGCTCGACGTGTCGAACGTGTGGGTTTCGGGGTCATAATCGGTGGGTGTGGCGATGATGACGTAATCGGCATCTCGATAAGCCCTCTGTGGCTCGAGCGTGGCCGAGAAGTACATATCGTCGCGGGCGAGAAAAGCAGTGATATCGGCATCTTCGAACGGACAGATCCGCCTGCATAGCAGGTCGATACGCGCTGCCGAAATATCGACCGCCGTCACCTGATGATGCCGAGCCAGCAATAAGGCGTTGGACAGCCCGACATACCCCGTACCGGCAACGGCTACCTTCATTCGGATAATCTCCAAGCATCTATTCTTTATTCGTCAATCTATAGGCGATTCGTTGCAATTGTATGGAAGTGCGTATGAGTGAGCCAGTCCATATCGCCAAGCGCCCTGCGGCAAGGGGCTCCGGCAAACGCCTACCCCTGTTTAGCCCGTTCTGGTATGCTGCCGCGATTCATTTCCGCTCTTGACGCCTTCTCGAATCAACGGTGACCCCTTCATGTCGAAGCAACAAGAAGCAACGGACCTGCAGCGCGCCTTGAAAGCCTGCAAGGGTTCGTTCTTGTCGGTGGGCTTTTTCAGCATGTTCGTCAATTTGCTGATGCTCGTGCCGCCGATGTACATGCTGCAGGTGTACGATCGCGTTCTCACCACGCAAAGTTTCGATACTCTCCTGATGCTGACGCTGGTCGTCGTGTTTCTGTTCATGATCATGGGTGGGCTCGAGCTGGTACGCTCGCGAATGCTGGTACGTGTCGGTAATCGCCTCGACACCGCCATCAACGAGCGCCTCTACAGCGCCATGTTTCGACGTAGCCTGGTAGCCCAAGGCTCCCAAAGTGCCCAACCGCTCAATGATCTGACTAGCCTGCGTCAATTTCTTACCGGCAATGGCCTGTTCGCTTTTTTCGATGCGCCTTGGGTGCCGGTCTATCTCGGCGTACTGTTCCTTTTCCACCCTTGGCTCGGTATTTTCGCCATCTTTGCAGGCCTTGTACTGCTCGGGCTGGCGATCGCCAACGAAAAAGCCACGAAGTCACTCATGGCGGATGCCAACAGCGAGCATATCCAGGCTCAAAACCTGGCCAACTCCAATCTGCGCAACGCCGAGGTACTGCACGCCATGGGCATGCTGCCAGGCATCATGGGGCGCTGGTCCAAACGGCATCACGAGTTTCTTTCCAAGCAATCCCAGGCAAGCGATCGAGCGGGCGCGCTGACCAACGTCTCGAAGGTGTTTCGCATGCTGGCCCAGTCCTTGATTCTCGGTCTGGGCGCTTGGGTGGTACTGCGTGGCGAGATGTCGCCAGGCATGATGATCGCCGGCTCCATCCTGATGGGACGGGCGCTGGCACCTATCGACCAGATGATCGGTGGCTGGAAGAGTTTCGTCAGCGCCCGGGGTGCCTATGGTCGGCTGAACGAGCTCTTGACTCTGATTCCCGGCGAGCAACGCAAGATGTCACTGCCGGCACCCAAGGGCGACATCTCGCTTGAAAACGTGGCGGCGGCTCCCCCTGGCTCACGCATGGCAACCATCCGCGGCATCAACTTCAGCGTGCCGCAGGGGCAGCATGTGGGAATCATTGGGCCCAGTGCGGCGGGCAAGTCTACGCTTGCGCGAGTACTGTTGGGTATCTGGCCCTCTCAAGTGGGCGATGTGCGACTCGATGGTGGAGTCATCACGCAGTACAACCGGGACGAGATCGGCCCCTACATCGGTTACTTGCCCCAGGACATCGAGCTGTTCGACGGTACCATCAGCGAGAACATTGCCCGCTTCGGGAACATCGATTCCGCCAAGGTCGTCGAGGCCGCCCGCAAGGCCGGCGTGCACGAGATGATTCTCGAGCTGCCCAACGGCTACGACACGATCATTTCATCCACCAGCGGCGCGCTTTCCGGTGGCCAACGTCAACGGGTAGGGCTTGCTCGAGCGCTGTACGGTAACCCGGTCTTCGTGGTGCTGGACGAACCCAACGCCAATCTCGACGAGGCCGGCGAGCGGGCGCTGGGCCAGACCATTGCCCAGTTGAAGCACGAAGGCGTGACTCTTTTCGTCATCAGCCACCGAACCAACGTCTTGAAGAGCATGGACAAGCTACTGGTCATGAAAGAAGGGCAGGTGAGCATGTTCGGGCCGCGCGATCAGGTGCTTGCCCAGTTCGCCAAGAAACCGCGCGCCCAGGTAGGCCAGCAATCGTCCGCTCGACTGTCGGCGGTTTCCGGTACTCGTCCGGGCGAGGAGTCGTGACATGAGCAAAGACCCGCGCAATCTCACCCCTCGCGGGGAAATCGACGTTACCCCGCAAGGCCCCGCCACCATCGATGGCGAAGCCGTCGAACATTTGCCCACCAGTGACAAGGGGTATCGCAAGCTGGGTTATGCCATTCTCGGCATAGCACTGGGCGGCTTCATTCTCTGGTCGGTCACGGCGTCGCTGGCCATTGCCGTGGTCGCGCCGGGCAACGTCTCGATCGAATCCTTCAAGCGTACCGTCCAGCATCTCGAAGGCGGCATCGTGCGCGACATTCTGGTCGAGGATGGCGACCAGGTAGAAGCGGGCGACACCCTGATCGTGCTCAGCGATACGCAGTCGCGCTCGCAGCTCGAAATCGCCCGCTCCCAATACCTGATCAACCGCGCCATGGAAGCACGCCTGCTGGCAGAGCAGGAAGGCGCGCAGACCCTGGAGATACCCGATGATCTCCAGAACGTCGAGAGCCCTCGGCTGCAGCAGGTGATCGCGGTACAGCAGAGCCTTTTCACTGCACGTCGCCAGTCGCTGCAAAGCACGCTGGAATCGCTGGACGAACAGATCGTCCAGATGCAGGAGCAGATCGAAGGCCTCGAACAGCGTATTTCCGTCAATACCCGCCGTATCTCGTCTCTGCGCGCCGAAGCCGAGGATTTTCGTTCGCTCTACCGCGAAGGCTTGGGTGACAATCAGCGGCTGCGCGAGCTGGAGCGCCTGGTGCTCCAGTACGAAGGCGACAATGCCGAATTTCGCGCCAGTACCGCCCAGCTGCGTTCGCAGATCAGCGAAAATCGCATGCAGCGTGAAATCCAGACCCAGGAGTTTCAGAAAGAGGTCGGCGAGCAGTTACGCCAGGCCCAGAGCCAGATCGCTCAGGCCGAAGAGCAGATCGTCTCATTCAGTGATCAGGTCGAGCGCACCGTCGTCACCGCCCCGGTGTCCGGTACGGTGGTGGGGCGCCAGATCCATACCATCGGGGCGGTCATTCGTCCGGGCGATACCATCATGGACATCGTGCCCAGCAACGATGGCTTCGTGGTCGAGGCGCGCATCCCCGTTCGCGACATCGATAACATCTTCATCGGCCAGTTCGCCGAAATCCGCTTCAGCGCTTTCAACCAGCGCCTGACCGATGAAATCGATGGCGAAGTGATCTATGTCAGCGCCGACAGTTTCGAAGACGAAGCCACCGGGCAGCGTTACTACCGTGCCCGGGTGCGCGTCACCGAAAACGGCTACGAGCAGATGAACGAACACATGCAGCTGCTGTCGGGCATGCCTGCCGAGGTGATGCTCAGAACCGGCGAGCGCACCTTTGCAAGCTACATCGCCAAGCCCGTGACCGATATGCTGGCGCGCGCCCTGCAGGAGGACTGATGCACTACTCGCCGACTCGTCAAGGCGCGCTTCGCCGACAAGCAGTAGCATTGATGCTTGGACTCACGGTACTCACCCCGGTCCATGCCCAGCCAAGCGAACCCATGGCCGACACCGATGCCATGCAAGCGCTTGCCGCCCTCGACGAACGCCCCGCCGAGGCGCCAACGCTGCCCTCGTTGCCCGCGCTCTTCGCGCGTGCCCTGGAGCATGATGCGCAGCTTTCACGTCAGCGTTTCGAGCTGGCGGCAACGCAGGAAGAAGTGCCCATGGCACGCTCACAACTGCTACCGCAGGTATCGGCATCGGGCTCGTATCTCTGGCAGGACTCGACCAATATTCAAACCTCGCCGGACGATTTCGGGTTGGACCAGCCTGCCCAGCGCCCTGGCGAAATCTCTGAAAACGTCTGGGGTGTACAACTGCAGCAGCCGCTGTTCAGTCTCGAGCGCTGGCGCGGAGTCGACGTGGCCACCGCCCAGGTCAGTGCCGCGGAGCTGCAACTGGCGGTGGTCGAGCGCGATCTTGCCCTGCAGGTGAGTCAAGCTTATATCCAGGCCTATCTCGCCTCCCAGCGTCTGGGGCTCCTGGAGTCTCAGCAAGAAGCGCTGGACCTGCAGGTTCGCCAGGCACAGCGTGCCTATGATCTCGGTATCGGTGATCGCATCAACCTGCTCGAAGCCCAGTCGCGTCTGGACCAGGCCATCTCCGACGCCGTACAGGCGGAAAACGAGCTCGATAACGCCCTGAGCACGCTCGAGCGCCTTACCGGTACCTATCCGCAGTTCAGTAAACTGGCTGTGGGCGAGCTCGCCAACGCCGCACTGAACCAGGAGTGGGGTGAACCGGACGCCTGGGTAGCACGTGCCGGTCTCAATCTCGACGTGCAACTCGCTCGCGAGCAGCAGCGCATCGCCCAGGCCGATGCCGGTACGCGGCGTGCGGGTTACTACCCCGAGCTCAACCTCAACCTGGCCTACTCGGACCGCCAGAGCGACGATGTGCTGCGCGAAAGCGAAGACTATCAGGCAAGCGTACAGGTCAGCGTTCCTATCTACCGGGGCGGCTATACCACTGCCAACGTGCGCCAGGGGGAGCGGCGCATCGATGCAAGCCAGGCGGAGCTCGATAATCAGCTCAACCTTGCGGTGCAAGACGTGCGTCAGCGGCTACGTTCGCTCAACGGCCACGTACGGCGCGTGCAGGCGCTCAAGCAGGCCATCGCCTCCAGCCAGCTGTTTCTGGAGGCGGCCGAGCGCGGCGAGCAACTGGGCCTACGGGACCTGGTCGACGTGCTCGATGCCCGTACCAGCCTCTACGACCAGCGCATTCAGTACGTCGACACGATCGGTGAGTACGCCCTGGATAGCCTGGCGCTGCAGTCAGCGGTGGGCGATCTCACGAGCCAGGACCTGAACGACATCATGACGCTACTGCTATCCTTTACGGACCTGTCGGTTTCAAGCTAAGGAACGCCCCCGTACATGGCCGCTCTGAAAGGAACCCACCATAACGACTGGTTAAGACGCGCGATGCGCTGCTTCGATGCGGGCATTGCGCTGCTGGTGTCCGCCTTCGCCCTCTGGGTAATGCCCAACATCACCCATCACGGCGAAGAGTACCTGTTCCTCATGGTCATCGGCAGCCTGCTGCTGCCGGCGGTGGGCGAGCTGATGGGACTCTATCAGCCCTGGCGTGGGCGCAGCCTCTACTCCATGCTCGGGGTCTACGCGCTCAGCTGGGTCATCACCATCGTGTTGATCAGCTTGCTACTCGTGGCTACCCAGACCACCCAGAACTTCTCGCGCCTCTGGATGGGCGTATCCGCCATCACCGTGCTCGGCATCGGCAGCGCCATGCGGGGCGCCCTGTACGGGTACTTGCGCCGGCTGCGCGCCCGGGGCAAGAACTGCAAACGCATCGTGATCATCGGCCGCGAAGAGAACCTGCTGCGTCTTCAAGAACATTTGAGCGCCATGCTCTATGCCGGCTACATGTTGCACAGCGCGCACGTGGACGACGACTCGGATCGTTTCCACGCGCGCTTGAAACAGCTGGTGGACGAGAGCGCCTTCAACAAGGAGTTCGATGAAATCTGGTTGAGCTATCCGCTCAGCGACGGTGACAAGGTGCGTCTGGTCTCGGCCAGCCTGATCAAGATCCCCATCAGCGTGCGCTACTTTCCCGATCTCTCCGACATTCGCCTGCTCAATCACCGTATGGCGCAAGTGGTCGGGCTCTATTCGCTCGAACTCAACTACAGCCCGTTGGACAGCGCCCCGGTGCGCTTGGTGAAAAGCATCGAGGATCGCGTCATCGGCGGCGTGCTGTTCGTGGGGTTTCTGCCCGTGATGCTCGTCATTGCCGCGCTGGTGAAATGGAAGATGGGCGGGCCGGTGCTGTTCAAGCAGTACCGGCACGGCATGGACGGCAAGCGCTTTCGCATCTACAAGTTTCGCAGCATGAGCGTGCATCAGGCACGTACCACCGTGGCGGCCAGACACGAAGACCCGCGCATCACCCCGCTGGGGGCCTTTCTACGGCGGACCAGTCTCGATGAGCTGCCTCAGCTCTACAACGTGCTGCAGGGGCGCATGTCGCTGGTGGGACCGCGCCCCCACGCGTTGGATCACAACCAGTACTACCACGGCGTGATCCAGAACTACATGCAGCGCCACCGGGTAAAACCCGGCATGACCGGCTGGGCCCAGGTGAATGGCCACCGGGGTAGCACCGATACGCTGGAACAGATGCAAAAGCGAGTCGAGTTCGACCTTTACTACATCGACAACTGGAGCCTGGGACTCGATTTGAAGATTCTGGCCATGACGCTGACACGCGGTTTCATCAACTACCGGCCTTGATTCGGTTCGTCAGGATCGTTCCAGAACCCCTTGTGCATCGATAGCCGTCGTTTGAAGCCCACTGAAAGTCTCGATTCCGCCTTGCCCAGTCGATAGCCTGCGTACTTCAGACACGTACGCAGCCCCGCCTCGGGCAGCCGCCAGGGGGCGTGGCGCAAGAGGTAACGAATTTCCGAGCGCACGAAACGCCCGCCTTCTCCTTCCGCCTTGCCCAGCCACTTAAGCAACCATCCTTCACGGTGATGCAGCACGCCGATATCGAAATAACGCTTGAACTCTTCGACCAGCGAGTAATTGTGTGAATGGAATACTTGCGCATCGGCGCAGTAGGCGAGCTGGTAGCCATGCTCAAGGAGCCGCGCACCGGCGATCATGTCCTCGCTCAGGATGGTACCCGAGGGAAAGCCACCCGCCGCCAGCAGCGCCTGGCGCCGGTAGGCGGCAAAGGAGTTGGAGAGAAAGGCGGTCTTGAGACCAAGACGTGGAATGTCCGCCTTGCTCACCACTCGCGAAGCCGCCGGGTAGTTGAACAACCGCGCGTGCGCGGCAATCGGGGTGGCATCAGGGTGAGGCAGTTGGCGGCCGAAAGCCGCGCCCACCGAAGGGTCGTCGAAGACCGATGTCAGGCGCGCCAGCGCCTCGACATGAGCCGGCAGGGCGTCCTGGGTAAGGAACACCACCACGTCGCAGTCGTCCAGGTGCTTCAAGCCGAATTGACGGGTACCACCATGATCGAACGCCTCGCGCGCAATGCCCACCACTTCCCAGCCTCGCTCGGCGGCCAGGCGAGCCGTGTCATCCGTCGAGCTGGAGTCGATTACCAGCTTGCGCGTACCGGGTCTCAGCGCCGTTTCGCACTGCGTCAGCCAGTCGCTCCAGCCGGGGCCGGCGTTCAAGGTGGGAACGCAGACCCCGAGGCGTATCGCATTGCCCATGATCCGTCAGGACTCCCTGAGCAGTCGGCTCTTGACCCGGCGCTGCCAGCCGGCAGGCACATGGCGCGCCAGTCCGCGCAGCAGGGGTTGGGCGCGTAGCCAATAAAGCGTCGACACCATTGTCTTGCGCAGGCGCATGGAAGGAGAGTCGGCCAACGCTGCATGAGCCTGCCAGCGAGAGGGCAGCGGCGCCAGTTGCTCGGCAACGGGTGCCGAGGGCACCTTTTCCATGTATCGCTGGGCATAGAAATCCCCCGGGGCGTGCTGCCACGGGCGGGAAGTCTCGGTCGGCTCGTTCAGGGCATCGGCGCCTACGCTTGCGGCAGCGAACCAGTCGCACCACTGTTCGGTGCTGCTATCCCAGGCTAGAAGCCATGAGCACGGACGCTCGTGAAGTCGTTCGGACAGAGCCCCCAGGTCGCTGGCCACGACCGGCAGGCCAAGCGCCAGGCAGGTGCTCAACGTGTAGCTGTAGGTTTCCGGCCACAGGGGCGGGAACCAGGTGACGTGCGGCTGCCACTCCTCGAGCAGGGTGGGCAGCTCATCGTCCCGGTATGCCCCGGTCACGGTGAGGTTCGGCAATGTCTTGAGCGAGCGGTAGGCGAACCCGAACAGCTTGAATTCGATGGGCAGCCCCCGCTGGGCAGCCAAGGCAGCCACGTTCTCCAGAACGTCCGCCCCCTTGATGATCGAAAGCGCGCCGATGACGGCGACCCGAAGAGGCTCGCCGTCTTGGGGGCCTTGCCACTCGGGGGTAGGATAGACTTCCTTTTCCTGGTCGGGATGGACCGCCACTTCGATCTCGAGTGCCGGAATATAACGCTTGAAGCGCGTCGCGGCATCCTGGCTTGGCGAGATCACACGGTCGCTGGCCAGTAGCCAGCTAGCGTGGCGTTCGCGCCATTCGACGATACTGCTGCCATCCGGGGCGGGCTGCTGGGCCAGGCAGCGCTGGCACTGCTCGACGCCTTTCTCGCCGCAGTAACGGTTGTCGACCGGCGTCAGCGATATCTGCGGGCATACGGCGTAGTAGTCGTGCAGCGTGACGTCCTGAGTGACCCCGAGTGCCTTGGCCAATCCCAGAATGCTCTGGTCGAAACCCAGCCAATGATGGAAATGAACGTGTACCACGCCCAGCGCCTCGAGCATCGCCACCAGTTCGTCCAACGCCTCCGGCAGCACGTAGTCCAGGGCCATCGATTCCGCTTCGCTGAGCATGGACAGGCGAGCGCCGCCCACGGGGCTCGGGCGCAGCATCAGCCATTCGACTTCATGCTTGAGCGTCTCGGCAAGTTCCTGGCAGTGACGCTCGGTACCGCCACCACGCTGATGGTTGACCATCAAGACGCGAGGCTTGGGACTGAGGCGCAGGCGTGCCACATCGATGTTCAATCGCGCCTGGCGGGCCGGGTCTTCACCGATGAACCGGTGTACCCGCGACTCGTAGTCCGGGTGAAGCTCGTGAAGTACCGCTAGCGCCTTGGTCACGCGCTCCGGCTGGCTATCGCCAAAGCTCACGCTGCCCTTGTGCCAGGCAAATACGTCTAGAGCATGAAGATGGCACCAGCCGGCCTTGAGGGTGCGCATGCAGAAGTCGTTCTCCTCGCCGTACCCCTTGCCGAAGTGCTCGACATCGAAAAGCCCGACATCGTCGAGCGCTTCGCGGCGAATGTACATGCAAAAGCCGATTCCGGTCGGAATCTCCACCGCCTGGCCCGCATTGGTCTCGGCTACCAGGCGGTCCAGCGTCGCTAGCTCGAAACCGTCGGGTAGCTGGTTATCCTCGCAAAAACGTGGATAGCTGCAGATGGTCGCGTTGTTGGAGAAAGGCGTGACGCTGGCGACCGGCCGGGTGGTGGGGCGGTAGGCGGCAGCCACCATGCGGTCCAGCCAGTCATTGGCCACTTCGGCATCGCTGTTGATCAGCACCACATCGGCACTGTCGGAGTAGGCCATGCCGCGGTTGACCGTTCCCACGAAACCCAGGTTCTCCTCGTTTTCCAGCAGTACCATGGGTCGGGTCTTAGCGGCCTCGCGCAGCCACTCGGTGAGCGCCGACTCCGGGCTTGAATCGTTGATGACGATCAAGCGATAAGCGTGCTTCGAAGGGGCCGCCCAGATACTTTCCAGGCAATCCCGGGTCTCGTCGAGCCCCTTGTAGACCGGCACGATCAGATCGATCGCCCCGACCGGCTTTTTCTGCCTGGCACGCGCGATGGGCAACTCGTCTTCCGTTCGCGCCAGCGATGCCTTGAGCGAGCCGTCGCGCAGCGCACGCAGTTGCTGGGTCAGCCAGCGCAGGGGGCGGGTCAGGCGCATCGAGCGTGAATGGCGCAGCGCGTGCATTTCCTCGCCCAGTACGTGCAGCCGCTGGGTCGCTTGTGCATGCTGCTGAGCAAGCTCGGCGTGCTGCTGTTCGAGCGCACGATGCGCAGGCTCGAGAACAGCGAGCGCTCGAGCCTGCTCACTGAGTGCCGCATCCTTCTCGCTGAGTACCGAATCCTTCTCGTCGAGCGTTCGTTGCAGGTCCTGCAAGCGCTCGAGCGTTCGCGCGTGCTCGCCGCCCAGAGCGTCGAGCTTTTCCCACGCCGCGCCATGGGCTTGATGAAGCTCTGCGTGCAGGGCCTGCAGTTTCTCGTAGTGTTCGCGAAGCTCCTGAAGTTGTCCCAGGCGCTCGTGGTCGCGCTGGTGCAGGCCCGCTTCGCTGGCGTGTAGTTGCCGTGTGTCCCACTCCAGCTGCTCGAGTCGATCGATCAGAAACGTCAGGCCACTTTGCAAAAGCGCCCCGTCGCTCTGGGGCAACCATTTCTGCCACACCGCGCGTCGAGCGGCCTTGAACGTCTCGAGGTCGCGCTGCTCGGAAAGGCCGGACTCACCCAGTGCCAGCCGATAGGTGGCGCTGGCGCCCGGCACGTGAACGAAATCGCCCTGACGTGCCAGTTGAAGCCAGAAATCCCAATCCTCGAGTTGGGAGAACCGGGTGTCGAACCGGCAAGGTTCGGTGTTCACCGCCGCCATGCGAAACAGCACCGCGTGAATGGGCAGGGTGTTATGCACCAGAAGCTCGCCCGGCACCCAAGGGGCGTCCATCGTGGAGACCTCCTCGCCAGTGCTCTTTTCAAGACGCACGCCACTGTAGACGGCAGGCGTTTGCGGGTTCGCCTCCAGAGCGTGTACCAGGCGCGCCACGTGGGCGGGGTCGATCAGGTCGTCGTCGTCCAGAAACATCGCGTAGGGCGTATCGACCGCCTCCAGGCCGACATTGGCTGCCTCGGCACGGCCCAGGGGGTGGCCCGTCTCGATCAAGCGGCAAGGGGTCTCCAGGGGAGGCAGGGCGCGGTGCTGGCCACCCTTGGCATTGATCACCAGAATATTGAGGGCCGGGTAGCGCTGCGCCTGTACCGAGGCAAGCGCTTCCGGCAGATGATCGCGGTCCATGCTGCGAATCAGTACGGTAACGCGAGAAGTGGTGGAGCTAGACGTCGACATAAACTTCCTAGAATGAATAACGCGCTTAACCGCGCCCTAATAACGATTTGAGGCGCGTGAGCCAGCGCCAGCCACGGGTGGCATAGATGGTTTCGAGCATCTGCTCGGCGCCCTGGCGTGCCTGTTCGCTCTGGGCCAGCGCCGCTTGCAGCTCGGCGCAGCGTTCTGACTGGTGCGCGTGCGCCTGCTCGGCCTGGGCCAAGGCGGCCTCGCAGCGCCAAAGCGCCTGATCCTGGACCGACGGCAGGGCGACTCGGCCACGCGGGCCGGTGGCCTCTACCACGTGGAAAGCTTCGGCATCCGTGATCCCAAGCCCCAAAGTATAGCTGCGGTAGCGGTTCAGTCCGGCGATCTGTTCAGCATAGCGCTGCTCGGCCAACTGCGAAGCGAAACATTGCATGGCACGCCCCTTGAGCTCTCTCAACGGCGAGATATCCACCAGGCGATTGACGCTCAAGGGCACGCCGATTTCGTAAAGCGCGATGGTCAGTGGGCGGTGCTTCGCGCCGTAACGCTCGCCGGCCTGGAGCGCGGCATCACAGGCGGCGCGGTGATCCGGATGCATTTCCCAGCTCGAGGGTGCCAGGAGCAGGTCGGGCTCGAAGGCCTCGAGTGCCTGGAACACGCGATCGATCAAGGCATCTCGCGCGGCCTCGAGCCCCCGGTCGACGAAGTCCCATTGAAGGGGCGCGGGATAACCCAGAATCGTCGCCGCCGCCGTCGACTCCGCCAGGCGAAGCTCCGCCTGGGGGCCCTGGGTGGCGATCACCACCTGTATGGCGGCGCCCCGGGCCGCCAGCTTCGACAGGGTTCCACCGCAGCCGAACACCTCGTCGTCCGGGTGTGGCGCCAGCACCAGCACCCGCTTTGCTTGCAGGTCGCTCGCTTGGTAGGGAACGTACCAGGCTTCTCTCATCGCACTGTCCTTATGTAACCAGCCTTGAGTGCCCCAGGCTCTTGGTAAGCCGGTGGAGGCGTCCTTGATCAGCGAAAGTCCGTATCGCCGCCCATCAACCACCAGCGCTTCTCGAGCTCCATGCCTAAAGGCTTGCCGTTCACCTGGCTGCCCGGCACCACCACCTCGGTGGCGCTCAGTTCGGGGCGGGTAGGGGCCAGGGCGCGCGCCACGCGCGGCGATACCCAGGCGGTCAGCGCTTCGCACCCGAGCCGCGCGGTCAGATGACGGGCGCACCCCAGCACCGCGTTCAGTGCGCTGGGCGGGGCCACGAGATCGAGCAGTTCTACTTTTGGCCCGTGCTGGCGCAGCACGCAGATGCCGACCGGCCGCCGGGTCAGCCGCTCTACCACCAGCCAGGTCAGGTACTCGCGTCCCGGCACCTGGCGGTAACGGTGCGCCAGCCATTGGCTGTCGCGCTGGCAAAGGGCCGCGTCCGGCAGGGCCTGGCGCATGGCCTGCCAGAGTGCATCGGCCACCGGGGCGTCGTCAGCGGTCAAGGGGCGCGCGGTATGGCGCCAGCCGCGCCGGGCGCGGGGCGACCAACGTGCTTCTTCGATACGGTCGGTTTCGCAATAGAGCTTCAAGGCGCTGCCGAGACGTGCGTGGCGCGCATGGGGAAAGCCGAAGGCGTAGCGGTAGTCCAGCCCTTCGCCCACCTTCTCGGCGAAGAACGCCTGCACCACCCGGTAGAATGGCCCCTTGCGGGTCAGGATGCCGCGGTAGCGCGGGTCGACCATCACGTCGCCCATCTGCACCGCCGTGGTGTCGCGCCCTTCGAGCGTCACCGGGCGCGGCATGCCGCCGTTGAAGGCGACAAGCTCGCCGTCGTCCACGCACACCACTCCCGGGCTATCGGCAAAGCGGTATTTCCACAGCCACTCCTCGCGACCCATGGGCGCGCCGAAGCTGCGCTCGAACAAGGCCAGCAGCGCATCGGTGTCGTCAGGGGTTGCCCAGCGCACCTGCCACTGAGCACTCTTGAGCGGTGCCTGCTCAGACATCCGCCTCTCCTTCGGGTGACAGCGGCTGCCACTGGTGGGGCAGGCGCACCACGCCGCGTGCCACGCTCGCCTGGGTCACGTGGAAGCCGCTGATCGGGTCCACCCACTCATAGCTGTGCAGGCCGCGCTCGCAGAAAAGATACGCCCCCACGTGGTACTCGCCCTTGAGCAGTGCAAGGGCAGGGAAGCGCACCGACAGGCGGCCTTCACCGGTGTCGCTGCGCGAGATCGTCACGCCTTCCTCCCAGCTGCCGGTGCTGGTCACGATCTGTCCGGCGGGGGTGGAAACGGTTACCGCCACGCCCGGGCAGGGCAGGGCCGGGTCGCTGGCGAAGCGAATCTCGATCTCGAGGGTGCTCTCGCCGCTGACGGCGGGATAGCGCGCATCCGGCGTCTTGCCATCGATGAGCACCTGGGTCGAGAGCAGCCGCGCGCTCCCCTGGGGCGTGGCGCGGCGCTGCTCCTCGGCGGCGCTTTCACGCACGCCGTGGCCATGCTCGGTTTCGCCCAGCAAGAACTGCTCGTAGCGCGGAATCACGATCGAGGGGCTGTCGTCGGCGAGAATCTCGCCGCCCTCCACCCACAGCGCCCGGTCGCACAGGTTTTCGACCTGGTAGAGCGAATGCGAGCAGAACAGGATGGTCGCGCCACTATCGCGAAGCGCCATGATGCGATCGAACGACTTGCGCGCGAAGGCGCCATCGCCCACCGAAAGGGCCTCGTCGACCACCAGGATGTCCGGCTCGACGCTGGTGGCCACCGCGAAAGCCAGACGCACGTACATGCCGCTGGAGTAGGTCTTCACCGGCTGGTCGATGAAGTCACCGATGCCCGAGAACGCATGGATCTCGTCGAACTTCTCCTGCACCTGACGGCGGCTGAGCCCGGCAATGGCCGCCGACATGAACACGTTCTCGCGCCCGGTGAACTCCGGGTTGAACCCGGAGCCCAGCTCCAGGAGCGCGGCGATCTTGCCGTTGACCGTCACCGTGCCGGTCGAGGGCGAAAGCGTGTTGCACACCAGTTGCAGGAGTGTCGACTTGCCCGCGCCGTTGCGCCCCACCAGACCCACCACCTCGCCGCGGCGAATGGTCAGGTCCATGGGCTTCAGCCCGCTGATGGTATCGAAGCGGGCGCGAGCGCTGAGCGCCTTGAACTGCAGCAGCAGCCGGTCCAGCGGCCGCTCGTAGCGGTAGAAGGTCTTGCTCACGTTGGTGAGCGCGATGGCGGTATCGTCGTGGCGGGTGGCGGTCACGTCAGAGCACATCGGCGAACCCTCCGCGCAGCTTGTTGAAGGCCCAGGTGCCGCTGGCCAGAAGCACCGCGGCGACGATGACCAGCCCCGAGACCACCTTCGGGCTCGGCCAGGCGCCCATGAAGATCACATCGCGCAGTTGCGTGATGAGCAGCGCCAGCGGGTTCAGAAGATAGACCCCTTGCCACTGCTCCGGCACGTTGGAGAGCGGGTAGAACACCGGCGAAAGGAACATCAAGACGGAGGTGCACAGCGCCATGAGCGGGCCGATGTCGCGCAGGTAAACGCCCAGCGCCGAGAGCCACAACGCAATGCCCACCAGCACCCCCGCGAACGGCAGGATCACCAGCGGCAGCCCCAGCCAGGTGACTTTCACTCCCACCAGCACGGCGGTGATCAGCATCAGGAGCAATAGGCTGATGAGGGCCTGGAAGCTGGCCGCCAGTACCGACGAGAAGGCCAGAAGCGGCAGCGGAAACACCACCTTGGTGACCAGGTTGGGCTGGCCGGTGACCAGTACGGGTCCCCGGTTGACCACCTCGGCAAACCAGTTGAACGACAGCAGGCCGACGAACACCTGCAGGGCGAAGTCCATCTGCGGGGTGCCGGTGGCCTCTACCGGCCACTTGAGATCGAAGAAGCCGTAGAACACCAGGGTGAACGCGCCCAGCATCAATAGCGGCGACAGTAGCGTCCAGCCCAGGCCCAGAAGCGAGCCGCGATAGCGGCCGGTAATGTCACGGCAGGTGAACTGCCACAATAGATGCAGGTGGCGATGAACGTGTAAGGAAGCCAAGCGGTGCTCCAGGGTAAATGCAAAGGGCGCCATCTTACCCTTACGCTCGGGTGGTGCCAACCGGGGCAAAAATGAACAGTGTGGCGTTTTTAAACACTTTTTTATACCATGCGCCGCCAAGGCGTTGGATAACAAGCGGTTGGAGAACGATGTTCTAAAACCCGTCGACCCTCCCGGTGCCCCGGGGTGTCAATAAAACGTCACGATGCAGCACTAACCTGTCGTGCGAGAGGCGTGCGCTAAGCATACTTGCTTTGATCCCCCGCCCGGGGCATAGTGATATGTTACTTGCCAAGGTGGGGTGGCGCCGCTATAAAGAGTTGCGTGGAGCCGCTCTGGCCGCTAGCCGCGCAGATACGGCGGGCAGGGCCAAGGCACGACCGTTTAAGCACTTCCGTAGTAAAATGTGGTTAGAATTTTAAGCTTGTGCTAGCGTAGCGAGCGCGGCTTAGAAAAAGAGCCCGACAACGTTGTCAAGAACGCAAGGAGTTTGATCAAGATGGCTATCACCAAGACTCAAGCAGTACAGGGCCTCGCCGCTCTGATGTTCGGCCAAGCAGTAGGTACTGCTTCTGCCGCCAACTTCCGTGAGATTCTGGCCAACGATCCCAGCATCTACAACCTGGCCAACAGCCTGATCGCTACCGAAGCGTTCGGCCGCCAGTTCCGTGGCGAAGCCACCACTCAGGACAAGATCGACCTGGTACTGGGTCGTCTGGGCCTGGAAGAAGGTTCTGACAGCTACGAAACGGCCAACGCGTTCGTCAACGCTCGCCTGGAAGCTGGCGTACCGGCGGGTCAGGTCATCGCTGAAATCGGCGAGAAGCTGCTGGGCGACTCCATCCCGCGCGGCTTCGCCGACGCCTCCGAAATCCTGCGTGATGCCATCGAGCGTTCCAACGCGCACCTGGAAGCCGGCAACGAAGGCAACGTATCTCTGCAGCTGGGTAACGGTGTCACCACCGACCTGCTGGCACAAGCCATTGAGCAGTACCAGACTGCCGAGCAAGCGCTCGAAGATTTCCTTGAAGCAAACGACACCGACGCTGACACGATCGAAGCTGGCTATGTGTCCGCTGCCGATGCCCTCGGTGATCTTATCGGTGACGGTGAAAACGATGAAGGTCTGAGCAATTTCGTTGGCCGTTCTGCAGCCGCTCAAGACGGACAAATTGCCGCTGCACAAGCCGCCGCAAATGCAGACGTAGAGCTGGCCGCTTCAGCTATTGATAACCGTACTGTCGTCAATGCTATCAACCTCGTTTACACTCGTAATGCCGCTCAAGAAGACGCTGAGTCTGCACTTGAAGCTGCTACCACAGCACGCGGTGATGCTCTGGTTGCTTTCAATGGTGGCGCTGAAGGAACTGGTACCGCTGAATTTGTCGGTAACACCCTTACTATCGACAATGCAGATGGAGCTGCGGTAGTTGTAGCTGCTATTTCTGCCAACGGCACTTGGGTAGCGACTAACGAAGCGGCTCAGCTGGTTGAAGATAACGAAGCTTTCCAGTCATTGCTGACTGCTGCTAATGCACAAGTTGTTGCACAGACTGCTTTCAATACAGCTGATGCTCAGCTTACTGCTGCGCAAGAAGCCGCTACAGCTGCTATCGAAAATGCTGAAGTAGATGGGACACTCATCGAAAGCTACACAGAAGCATTGGAAGCGCGTCAGGTGCTCAGCGATGCGGTATCAGCCTTCCAGGAAGCTCGTGATCTGAACGATCAGCTGGATGCTCTGACCGAAGCTCGCGACAATGCTCTGGCCGTTATTGCCAACGATTACGAATTCGAACTGACCGTGTTGGCTGAGGGTGAAACTGCTCTGACCGCTGGCGAAACCAACGATCTGTACGTCTTTGATGATGTAACTGGTTCAGACAACGCCATTACTATTGCTGGCTTGGGTGACGCAGGTACTGACTACCTCTACTTCGGCGAAGGCTACACCGCCGTTGCTCTGGGTGAAGGCGAAATCACTGACCGCGTTGGTTCTGCCTCTGCTCTGGAAATCTTCTGGAAGCAAGACGGTGACAACCTGGTACTGTACGTCGAAGCTGACGCGACTGCCGGTAACTCTACCAGCGCTGCTGACATCACCGAGATCACTCTGACCGGTGTGAACGTGGCTGACGTCGACTTCTCTAACGGCTTCCTGTCCGTTAACAACGCTGCCTAATTCAGGCTGAGTTGTCGGGGGAGGGAGCTTCCTCCCCCTTGTTCTTTCGAAGTCATCCGGTGGTGCCTTTTTGGGCCGCCGGATGCAGCAAGCCAAGGCTTGCTTGCTCTGAAGATGCAACATCGAACCCCCGGCCTCTGGCCGGGGGTTTTTTTATTGCCTGAAGAAACACGTTCATGGCAGGGAGAACAGCGTTCAAACCGCCATGTTCGCGTCATCAAAAAGGCTGAAAAAAGTGCGGTTGCTTTTCATTCTTTCGGCGTATGATGGCCGGGAAAATTGGTCTGCTTGGCTCGACGAGCGACCCGGGTTCTCAAAACAAGTCTTTTGCCCGCAAGCGCGGGTAGAGGTAGAAGAAATGAACGATCTCATCATTACCCACCCCACTGCCTTTCACTACAGCGAAGCCAATAGCGGCGATGTGGATGCCTTCGCCGCACGCACCGATGCCCTGGGTCAGCCCACGCTGGCCGCCTGGCGCCTCGACCATGCCGGCGCCAATACCTGGAGCGGCTCGCTCGCCTCTGGCGGGCCGAACGACTCAAGCGACGCCTTCGTGTTCGACGTGCCTGAGGGCCGCGCGGTTCAGGGTATTTCACTCAACGTCAGTAACGTGCAGATCAACAGCGGCTCGACCTTCTTTCTTTCCACGCTGGACGGCCAGTGGTGGATCGAGCGCCCGCTGACCTCTTTCAATGAGCCGATTCGGCTGGAACCGGGCCAGTACAGCCTGCTGATGGGCAACGGTACGCTGGTGCTCGACTACCAGCTGATGCTCGACGTGATCACCACCCAGGATACGCCGCCCACGCTGAGCGCGGCGCCTCGCGACCCCGAGTACCAAGGCAGCGACGTCCTGCTCTTTTCGGACGTGACGGCGAATACACACGACGAGGGCCAGCTCTTCACACATCTCCACCTGCGCGTCGCCGGGGTCAAGGATGGCGGCGAGGAGATATTGACGCTTTCCGGCGTGGACATTGCCCTGAAAAGCGGTGAGAGGGGCAACTTGCCCGAGGGGCGTTACTCGATCATCGAGAGCGGCGGCGAGCTACTCATTCTGGTGGTCGGCTTTACGCTGAGCGAGCAGGACATGGGCCTGCTGGTGGCGAACATGCGCTATCGGCACGCCGGCACGTCGCCCACCGAGGGCGAGCGTGAGATCAAGCTGGCGCTGATCAACGACGACGGTCAAGCGAATTTCAACAAGACCACGCTGGATATCGTCTCGACGGTATCGGTCCCGGCCCCGGTCGTGACGGCGCCGCCTCAGGTAGTGGTGGACGAGGCGGGCGTCGACTACCTGGAAAGCGCAGGGCCGGTCGCCATCGCGCCGTCTCTGCTGTTGAGCGATGCGGACAGCGCGACGCTCGTCAGCGCCCGCGTCACCCTCTTTCATGGGGAGCTTCCGGGCGATGTACTGGCCTTCCAGAACGGCGATACCTCGCTCTATGGCGATATCACTGGGGTGTTCGCGCCAGGCGCTGGAACATTGACGCTCACGTCCAGCGGGCACTCCACCCTCGCCCAGTGGCAGAACGCGCTGCGGGCGGTGACCTACCAAAGCGAAAATGCGTTGCCCAGCACTTCCCAGCGTCAATTCCAGATCACGGCGTTCGATGGTAAAAACTCGAGCATACCGGCCACCACGCACCTGAACGTGACCCTGGTCAACCAGGCACCGGTCATTCAAGGGTGGGAGGTGCCTGCGCTCTTCACCGAGGGGGCCTCGCCGGTGCTGCTCGGTGGACAGGTCGACGATCGCGAGCTGAACGCCCTGGACGACTACGCCGGTGCCTCGTTGATGATTGCGCGCCGGGGCGGCGCCCACGAGGAGGATGTGTTCACCCTGAAATCTCGGGGTGGGCTTTCACTGATCGAAGGTGTGCTTGCCTACAGCGGTACGCCGTTTGCCCGCTGGGAGAGTGACGGCGGTCGGTTGATCCTTCACTTCGACACCGGCGCGACCAAGGCGCTGGTCGACGGCTTGCTCGGGTCGATCCAGTACGCCAACGTCAGCAAGAACCCGCCGGCCAAGGTGGCGCTCGAGTACGCGTTCAACGATGGCAATAGCAGCGGCGAACAGGGCTCGGGCGGTGAGGGCATTGCCCGCCAGATTCGCACGGTGGCGATCACGCCGGTCAACGATGCGCCGGAACTGGCCACCAACACCGGCGCCAGCGTCGTGG
>NZ_JAMZBD010000002.1:0-22353 GCF_024158685.1 Halomonas sp. 707D4
TCGTCGCACTTCCCACGCCGGAGCTGGATTTGAGGCGCCAGTTCACCTTCATCTGGCACCGCCACAAGTACCTGACCACCGGCGTGCGCGAATTTCTACGCCTGTGCCGCGAGATGACCGCCGGCGCCCAGCGTAGCGACGATATCGCGCTGCCGCCGGTGCCGTGATTGACGACGGTTCGGCTAGAACGCGTCCCAGTCGCCGTGGGTCGAGGCGGCTGGCGATAACGCCTTGACGGGCGAGGGCGATACGGCACGCGCCGGCGCGCTGCCGGATACCTTGAAGCTGCCGATCGTGCTGGCGAGCTGGCCGGACTGCTCCTTCAACTGCTCGGCGGCGGTGGTGGACTCTTCCACCAAGGCGGCATTCTCCTGGGTCATGCGGTCGAGATCCGCCACCGCGATGTTGACCTGCTTGATACCGTCGCTCTGCTCGCTGGTGGCCGCCTCGATCTCCTCGAGCACGTCGTTCACCCGGGTGATGTGGGCGACGATCTCCGCCATGGTGTCGCCGGCGCTGCGCACGAGCGCCGTGCCGCTGTTGACCTTGCCCTGGGAGTTCTCGATCAGCGCCTTGATGTCGTTGGCCGCATCGCTGCTGCGCCGGGCGAGGTTGCGCACCTCTTCGGCCACCACGGCGAAGCCGCGGCCGTGCTCGCCGGCCCGCGCCGCCTCGACCGAGGCGTTGAGTGCCAGCAGGTTGGTCTGAAACGAGATGCTGTTCATCAGGTTGACGATGTCGCCGATCTTCTCGGAGGCCTGGGTGATCTCCTCCATGGTGGTCACCACGCTGCCCATTACCTCGCCGCCGTGGCCGGCCACCTGGGAAGCGGTCTGGGAGAGCTTGCTGGCCTCCTGGGCGGAGGCGGCGGTGTGCTGCACGGTGCTGGTGATCTGCTCGATGGAGGCCGAGGTCTCCTGCAGGCTCGCCGCGGTGTTGTCGGTGCGCCGGGAGAGGTCCTGGCCGCCGGTGGCGATCTCGTCGGCGGCGAGGTGGACCGCATCGCTGCTGGCGCGAACCTCGATCAGCACGCTCTCCATCTTGTCGACGAAGCGGTTGAAGGCGCTGCTGATCTGGGCGACCTCGTCCTTGCCGGCGACGGTCAACCGTCGGGTCAGGTCGCCCTCGCCGGAGGCGATGTCGTTCAGGGCGTCGCGGGCGCGCTCGAGACCCGCCAGCGTGCGCCTGAGCCACAGGCCCATCACCAGGGCGGTCACGGCGATGACCACGGCCAGGGTGAGCAGTGCCGATTGCAGCAGGGCGCGCAGCCCGCTCGTCGCTTCGTGTTCGTCCAGGGCCACGCCGAGCTCCCAGTCGGTGCCGGCGATCGGCGTGACTGCCAGGCGCTTGAGACGACCGTCGACGTCCAGCGGTGTCCAGGTGCCGGGGTTGGCGCCCAGGCGCTCGAGCTCCGCGGTGGTCAGGCCATGGCCGATCTGCTGGATCGGTTCGAGCGTCAACGCCTGGTCGGGATGCGCGATCACCGTTTCGCCATGCGTGCTCAGGAAGGCAAAGCTCGACGGGGTGGGCTGAATGGCGTTGACGTGCTGGATGAGGCTGTCGATCGTCACGTCGCCGCCGACGACACCGAGCAGGCGCTGGTTGCGCTTGACCGGCATGGCGAAGGTGACCACCAGGCGTCCGGTGGCGTCGTCGACATAGGGAAGGGAAAGGAACAGGCCGTCCTGGGCGGTCGCGCCCTGATACCAGTCGCGCGTGCGAGGGTCGTACCCCTCGGAGACCGGGGTGGTCGAGAGGTGGCGCCCGTCGACCTGGCCGAAGAAGGCGGCCAGAAAACCGCCGGACTCTTCCAGCTGGGTCAGGGCCGCCAGCGAGGACACCTCGCCCACGCGACGGCTGGCGGCCTCCAGCATCGACGCGCGGGCCGCCGCCCACTCCTCCAGCGCCACCGCGTTGCCTTGGGAGATGGAGGCCAGCTGCTGGGCGATCTGGCGGTCGTTGTGGGTCTCGAGGGTGAAATAGCTGACCGCAGCGTTGATCGCCAGGGCCAGCAGGATCGCCGCCAGAACGGCGACGATGATTCGGTTGCGCAGGGAAGACAGCATGGACGTTCTCGATGGCTAGGGGCAATCAGTTACGCGGGTTATGTCGCGCGGGGTGCCTAGCTATCGGCGGGCTCTTCTACTTCTTTAGTCTAGCCCTCGACGACCACTCACTTGAGGTTGGCGAGCGCCTTTTCGATCTCTTCCAAGGAGGCCTTGGTCAGATCCTTGGAAAGCGTATGGGTCACGAGCTTCTGGGTCGGCTTGTCGAGCTTGTCGCGCAGAAGCCCCAGGAACTTCGGTGCGGCGATGAGGATCAGTTCGTCCAGCGTGTTACGGGTACGAACATCGAACAGGTACTGGGTCACCTGCTTGGCGAACATCTCGTTTTCGTGCTCGAGCGCCTCGCCGCCTTCGGCGGAGGAGCGCGATGCGCCGCTCGATCCGGTGTGAACGTCCGCTCCGGGCGAGTCGGTGACCAGGTCACCCTCGTGCAGGCGCCCCTCGGCGTGGACCAGGCTCTCCTTTTCCGTCAGCGTGTTCGCGGCGTGGGTGAAGATGCGCGCCCGAGCCGCGTCGGCGACCACGATGTAAGTCGGCATGAGTAACGTCCTCCGTGTCGTTGATGTGTCTTAAACATGGCAAGCGTTCGGTCGTCGGTCAACCGAGACGCCTGCCCGTTCGGCAACGTCTAGAGCACCTTGCGCCGCAGAAGGCTCGTCACCGCCTCACCGATCAATACCAGCACGATGATCGCCAAAAGGATCGTGGCCACCGTCGGCCAGGCGAAGGTGTCGATGGAGCCCTGCAGAATGACACCGATACCGCCGGCTCCCACCAGCCCCAGCACCGTGGATTCGCGGATGTTGATGTCCCAGCGCAGAATCACGATGGCAAAGAAAGCAGGCATCACCTGGGGCACGATGGCGTAGGCGATCACCTTGGCTTTCGAGGCCCCGGTGGCTTCCATCGCCTCCACCGGGCGGCGGTCGATCTCCTCGATCGCCTCGCCCATGAGCTTGCCGATGAAGCCGATGGAGCGGAACACGATGGCGAGAATGCCCGCCAGCACCCCAGGGCCGAAGATCGCCACGAACAGCAGCGCCCAGATGATGGTGTTCACCGAGCGGCTGGACACCAGGATGAAGCGTCCGATCCACAGGCACACCCGGTTGGGGGTGGTGTTCTGGGCGGCGATGTAGGCCACCGGCAGGGCGAAGAAGATGGTCAGGAAGGTGGCCAGGGTGGCGATATGCACGGTTTCGAGCAGCGCACTCAGGATGTTGGCCAGCCCCGCCGGGCTGGGTGGCCACATGCGCCCGGCAAGGCCCGAGATCTGGTTGGGGGCGTCCCACACCCAGGGCCAGAAGATGTCGATGTCGCGCAGCGCCCAGACCACTAGCATCAAGGTGAGCAGCAGCACGGCGTAGCGGGTCAGGCGCGCCTTGCGGTCATAACGTTGCCAGACGCGGTCGGCGAGTCGTTCGGCGTGATCTACCATATCTTTTTCCTTACCCAACCGCTCACGCCTTCGCTCAGCAGAATCACCGCGATGATCACCAGCAGGATCGCGAAGGCGAAGTCATAGTCGTAGCGCCCGAAGGCATTCATCAAGGTGCCGCCGATACCGCCGGCCCCCACGATACCCACCACCGCCGACGCGCGCAGGTTGCTGTCGAGCTGATACATGGAAAGCCCCACCTGGCGCGGCAGGATCTGCGGGAACACCGCGTAGAAGAGGGTCGCCAGATACCCCGCCCCCGCCGCGCGCATGGCCTCCACCTGACCCCAGTCGATCTCCTCGATCTCCTCGGCCAGAAGCTTGCCGACGAAGCCGATCGAGTAGAGCGTCAGGGTCAGGATGCCCGCCAGCGGGCCAAAGCCCACGGCAGCGACGAACAGGATCGCCACGATGACCGGGTGAAAGCTTCGCGAGACGATGATGATCGCGCGGCCCACCAGGTAGAGGGGCATCGGCGCGATGTTGCGCGCCGCCATCACCGCGAAGGGGATCGACAGCAGCACCCCCAGAAGCGTTGCCAGAATGGCGATCTGGAAGCTCTCCTTGAACCCGGTGAGCAAGAGCCCGTAGCGGTCGAAGTTCGGCGGGAAGCCGCCGCTGAAGATGCGCGCCGCCCGGGGCAGGCCCTCGCTGATTCGCGCCCAGTTGAACGGCAGCGAGCCGAAGGCCCAGATCAGGTACGCCGCGGCCAGGATCAGAAGGCCGTAGCGCAGCAGCGGGTTGGCGATGAACGGAGGCTTTTTCCAGTGCCGGACCGGCGCGGTGTCAGGAGACGCCATGGGAGGCCTCCTTCGGCGGCGGTGGCGCAAGCTCCTCGTCCGGCGCTTCGATACCGCCGTAGATCGCTTCCAAGGCTTCCTTGTTGAAGTCCGAAGGCGCGCCGTCGAAGATCATCTTGCCGTGACGCAGACCGACGACGCGCTCGGTATAGGTCTTCGCCTGGGCGACGTTGTGGATGTTGATCAGCACCGGCAGCGACAGCTCCGCCGCCAGGCTTTGAAGCAGCATCATGATCTGCTCGGAAGTGCGCGGGTCGAGCGAGGCGGTGGGCTCGTCCGCCAGCAGCACCTCCGGGTCCTGCATTAGTGCGCGCACCACTCCCACCCGCTGGCGTTCGCCGCCGGAGAGCTCGTCGGCGCGCTTGTTGGCGTAGTGGGCGATGCCGACCCGCTCCATCAGATGGAAAGCGCGGTCGATGTCCGCTTGAGGGTAGCGCCGGGAAATGGCCTGGAACAGGTTCACGTAGCCGAGCCTGCCGGCCAGCACGTTCTCCATGACCGTGAGCCGGTCGAGCAGGTTGAATCCCTGGAACACCATGCCGATCTTGCGGCGGGCACGCCGGAGCTCACCTCCTTTGAGGTTGACGAGCTCGGTACCGTTGAGGGTGATCGAGCCGGAAGTGGGCTCCACCAGCCGGTTGATGCAGCGAAGCATGGTGCTCTTGCCCGCCCCGGAGGCCCCCACGATCGAGACCACGGTGTTGCCTTCGACGCTCAGGTTCAGACCCTTGAGCACCGCTTCGCCATGGCCGTACTGCTTGACCAGATCCTTGATTACTAGCATGTCATCGTACTCGTTCGCGAAAGAGTGTCGCACCGCGTGAGCGGTGCGACCGGGGTCACTCCAGGTTTTCCTGGGTATAGCTCACGCCGTTGGCGGCCTGGATGGTACGGATGACCTGCCAGTTGTCCTTGTAATTGATCGGAATGAATTTCTCGACGCCCTCGAACTCCTCGCCAAGCTCGGTGCCGGCGAAATCGAAGCTGAAGAACGCCTCTTCGATCTTCTCGACCAGATCCGGATGCAGGTTGTAGGCGTAGTTGTAGGAGGTGGTGGGGAAACGGTCGGACTCGTAGATCATGCGTACGTCATCGGTATCGTAGAGCCCGCGCGCGGCCATGCGATCCACCACCTCCGAGGCCACCGGCGCGGCGTCGTAGTCGCGAGCGACCACGCCCAGCATCGACTGGTCATGGCTGCCGGAGTAGACGACCTCGTAATCCTCGTCCGGGGTGATGCCGAGTTCGGGCAACAGCGCCCGGGGCGCCAGGTTGCCGGAGTTGGAGGTGGGCGAGGTGTGAGCCACGCGCTTGCCCTTGAGATCCTCCAGGTCCTGGATATCGGAATCGGCGTGGGTGAAGATCTGCAGCGTATAGCCGAACTGGCCGTCGTCGGAGCCCATAAGCGCGAAGGGCACGGCCCCGGCCAGGTTCACGGCGAAGGGGGTGGGGCCCGTCGAGAACCCGGCGATGTGCAGCCGGCCGCTGCGCATCGCTTCGACCTGGGCGGCGTTGGACTGGACGGCGAAAAAGCGCACGTCGCGCCCGGTCACTTCGGAGAGGTGGTCGATGAAGGGCTGCCAGATGTCGGTATAGATGGCAGGATCTTCCACCGGGGTATAGGCGAAGATCAGCGTGTCCGGGTCGAGCCATTTGGACTCGTCCGTCGGCCGGTCGGCGACTAGGTCACCGTTTTCATCGCAGTAGAGGGCATCCAGATCGCCACGCTCGCACTCGGCGAAGGCATGGGTGGACAACAATGCCAGGGGCAGAACCGCGCCCGCCAGCAGCGAACGCTTGTAGGCGCGCTTGGAAGCAGTGAAGGTAGCCATGTGAACCTCGATTGTGGGGTTATTTTTATGAAGTCATGCGCAGTTTTGAGCGTCGTATGGCAATGTAAGCGGCGTGAGTTTCGCTACTGCGCATAAAATGTTTGTTTTTCGAAAACGACACTTCTTCAACGTAGGGTTTGTGACAAACTTATGTCAAGCACTTTACAGGGCTCCTTATACCATTGGCGCAATCGCTATCTGCTCATGCGTCACGGCCATAGTCAGGCCAACGAACGCGGGCTGATCATAAGCTCACCGGAGCGCGGGCTCGAGGCTTTCGGGCTTTCCGACACCGGCCAGCGCCAGCTCAATGACAGGATCGCGCACTGGACCTGGCCCAGGCCCACGAAGGTGATCCATTCGGATTTCTTGCGCACTACCCACACCGCCCGGCGCGTGGCCGAGGCCTTCGGCCTTGCCATGGCAGCGGATACTCGCCTGCGCGAACGGGGATTCGGTGAGTTCGAGGGGGGCGCCGACAGCGCCTATCCGACGGTCTGGGAGCAGGACGCCGCCAGTGCCGAGCACGACACCGGCGGGGTCGAACCCGTGAGTCGGGTGGCGGCGCGCATGCGCGAGGCGATCGAGGCGCTGGAGCAGCGCTACACGGGAGAGGTGATTCTGGTGGTGAGCCACGGCGACCCGCTGCAGATACTGCTCACTGCGCTTGCCGACCGGCCGCTCACGAGGCATCGCGAGCAGCCGGCGCTTTTGCCTGCCAGCATCACCGAGTGGGGCTAGTGGCCGAGGATCTGGCTCAAAAAGAGCCGGGTGCGCTCGGACTGCGGGTCGTTGAAGAACGGCTCCGGCGCGTTCTCCTCGATGATCTGGCCCTGATCCATGAAGATCACCCGGTCCGCCACGGTCTTGGCGAAGCCCATCTCGTGGGTCACGCAGAGCATCGTCATGCCTTCGTTGGCGAGCTCGATCATGACGTCCAGCACTTCCTTGATCATTTCCGGGTCGAGCGCCGAGGTGGGCTCGTCGAACAGCATCACGTCCGGATGCATGCATAGCGAGCGGGCGATGGCCACGCGCTGCTGCTGGCCGCCGGAGAGCTGGCCCGGGTACTTCCTGGCCTGCTCGGCGATGCGCACCCGTTCCAGGTACTTCATCGCCTGGGCCTCGGCTTCGCGGCGCGGTTTCTTCTGCACCCACATCGGCGCGATGCAGCAGTTCTCCAGCACCGACAGGTGCGGAAACAGGTTGAAGTGCTGGAACACCATGCCGACGCTGCGGCGCACCTGCTCGATGCGCTTGACGTCCTGGGTGAGCGGTACGCCGCCCACGACGATATCGCCCTGCTGATGCTCTTCCAGGTGGTTGATGCAGCGAATCATGGTCGACTTGCCCGAGCCCGAAGGCCCGCAGATCACGATGCGCTCGCCGCGCTTCACTTCGAGGTGAATGTCGCGCAGCACGTGGAAGTCGCCGTACCACTTGTTGACGCCGCGCATCTCGACCATCAGGTCCTGGGGTTTCAAAGCTGCTTCGCTCATGAGGTTATCCTTGAATCAAGTAGCGGCGTTAGCGCTTGTGGCCGGTGTTGAGGCGGCGTTCGAGATACTGGCTGTAGCGCGACATGCTGAAACAGAAGATCCAGAACATGAACGCGGCGAACACGTAGCCTTCCAGCGAGAAACCCAGCCAGCGGGAGTCGGAAAGCGCGGCCTGGACGATGCCGAGAAGATCGAAGAGCCCGATGATCATCACAAGCGTGGTGTCCTTGAACAGCGAAATGAAGGTATTCACGATGCCGGGAATCATCATCTTCAGCGCCTGGGGCATGACGATCAGCCCCATGCGCTTCCAGTAGGTCATGCCCAGCGCCGCGGCGGCCTCCTCCTGGCCCTTGGGAATCGCCTGCAGCCCGCCGCGAATCACCTCGGCCATGTAGGCGCTCTGGAACAGCGTGATGCCGATCAGCGCCCGCACCAGCCGATCCACGGTGATGCCCGTGGGTAGAAACAGCGGCAGCATGACCGAGGCCATGAACAGTACCGTGATCAAGGGCACCCCGCGCCAGAACTCGATGAACACCACCGAGAAGCTCTTGACGATGGGCATGTTCGAGCGCCGGCCCAGCGCCAGCACGATGCCGATGGGCAGGGCCCCCACCATGCCGACGGTGGCCAGCAGCAGCGTGAGCATCAGCCCGCCCCAGCGGTGGGTGGGTACCCGGGGCAGATCGAAGTAGCCGCCGTGCAGCAGCACGAAGGCGATCACCGGGAAGACCAGCAGCGCGAAGGCCGCTACCCAGCGCTTCAGGGGCAGGCGCGGAATGGCGAGCCAGGCGATCAGCGCGAAGAAGCCTGCGAAGACGATGTTGGCCCGCCAGATCTCCGAGCGCGGGTAGAGGCCATAGATGAACTGGGTGAAGCGCGCGTTGATGAACACCCAGCAGGCGCCCTCCCGGGAGCAGTCGTCCCGGGTGGTGCCCACCCAGTCGGCGTCGATGAACGCCCACTGCACCGTGGGTACCACCAGCAGGTAGAGCACGTACAGGCCGATCAGCGTGAACAGCGTGTTGATGGGACCGTTGAAGAGGCGGGTGCGCAGCCACGCCACGGGGCCGAGGGTGTTTCTCGGGGCCGGGCGCGGGTCGATCATGGTGCGATTATGGATCATGGTTTGTTTCCACCCTTGCCTAGCGTTCGACCAGCGCCACGCGGGCGTTGAACCAGTTCATGAACATGGAGACCGTAAGGCTGATACTCAGATAGACCGCCATGGTCATGGCGATGACCTCGATGGCCTGGCCGGTCTGGTTCAGCGTGGTACCGGCGAACACCGACACGAGATCCGGGTAGCCGATGGCCGTCGCCAGCGACGAGTTCTTGATCAGGTTCAGGTACTGGCTGGTCAGTGGCGGAATGATCACGCGCATGGCCTGGGGAATGACCACCAGGCGCAGGATCAGGTTGCGCGGCAGGCTCAAGGCCTGGGCGGCCTCGGTCTGGCCGTGGGAGATCGCCTGGATGCCCGAGCGCACGATCTCGGCGATGAAGGAGGCGGTGTAGATCGAAAGCGCGAGCCACAGCGCCAGAAACTCCGGAATCACCGTCACGCCGCCGCGGAAGTTGAAGCCTCTGAGCTCGGGCACGTCCCAGGTGATCGGTACCCCCGAGGCCAGCAGCACAAGAAGCGGAAGGCCAACGATCAGCGCAAACGACAGCCAGTAGGCCGGCAGGCGTTTGCCGGTGGCCTCGTGGCGGCGCTTGTTCCAGACGATCAGCGCGATGCTCGCAACGATCGCCACCCCGAAGGCCAGCGGAATCAGGCCGAAGCCGGATTCGAACAGGGGCTCCGGCAGGTAGAGCCCGCGCACGTTCAAGAAAAACACTTCACCGAAGGAGAGGCTGTCCCGGGCCCCGGGCAGCGTGCGCAGCACGGCGAAGTACCAGAAGAATATCTGCAGAAGCAGCGGGATGTTGCGAAAGGTCTCGATATAGGCGGCGGCCAGCTTGGCGATCAGCCAGTTGGGCGAGAGCCTTGCAATGCCGACGATGAAACCGATGAGCGTGGCGGCGAGTACGCCGAGCCCGCCCACCAGCAGCGTGTTGAGCAGCCCCACGAAGAAGGTGCGCCCGTAGGTGCTCTGCGACGAGTAGTCGATCAGGCTCTGGACGATGCCGAAGCCTGCGGTGTTGTCGAGAAAGCCGAAGCCCGTGGTGATGCCACGGGAGGCCAGGTTCTGCTGGGTGTTGCCCACGATGTAGAGCAGAAAGGCGGCCACCGCCGCGATCACCAGCACCTGGAAGATGAGGGCGCGCTTGGCGCGGTCTCGCCAGAACGGGGGCTTGTGGCCCATCGGACGAGCGTTGGGTCTTACGGACATGAAAAGCGTCTCCGCTGATACGGCAGAATCGATCGAAGGGCCCGCCGCCCCGTTTGTGAGTTGTTGTCGGGGCGCCGGGCCGGGGGCCTAGGAGACGCTTAGCGAATCGGCGGCGCGTAGTGGAAGCCGCCCTGGTTCCACAGCGCGTTGACGCCGCGCTCGATCTGAAGCGGCGAGTCCATGCCCACGTTGCGCTCGAAGCTCTCACCGTAGTTGCCGACCTGGCTCACGATGTTGTAGGCCCAGTCCGCTTCCAGCCCCATGCCTTCACCGTAGTTGCCGTCCTGGCCGAGGATGCGCGCCACGTCCGGGTTCTCGCTGTCCATCATGTCGTCGACGTTTTCCGAGGTGATGCCGTACTCCTCGGCATTGAGCATGGCGAACAGCGACCACTTGACGATGTTGAGCCAGTTGTCGTCGCCTTGACGCACGACCGGTCCCAGGGGCTCCTTGGAAATGATCTCCGGCAGGATCATGGCGCTTTCCGGATCGTCGAGCTGGATGCGCAGCGCGGCCAGCTGAGAGGTGTCCGAGGTCAGCACGTCGCAACGCCCGGCCTGGAAACCGCCCACGGTCTGCTCGGAGGTGTCGAACACGATCGGGTCGAAGGCCATGTCGTTGGCACGGAAGTAGTCCGCCACGTTGAGCTCGGTGGTGGTGCCGGACTGGATGCAGATCGCCGCGCCGTCGAGCTCGTCGGCGCCGCCGATGCCCAGGTCGCGGTTGACCATGAAGCCGATGCCGTCGTAGAAGGTCACGCCGGTGAAGTTGAGACCGAGGGTGGTATCGCGGGTGGTGGTCCAGGTGGTGTTACGAGAAAGGACGTCGATCTCGCCGGACTGCAGCGCCGTGAAGCGCTCCACGGCGTTGAGCGAGACGTAGTTCACCGCGTCGGCATCCCCCAGCACCGCCGCCGCCACCGCCCGGCACACGTCGACGTCGAGACCCTGCCACTCGCCGCTGTCGTCCGGCGCGGAGAAGCCCGGCAGACCATCGCTCACTCCACACTGTACGGCGCCTCGTGAGCGCGTCTCTTCCAGCGTATCCGCCTGAACGCTCGCCACACCGGATAGGGTGATGGCGCCGGCGGAGGCCAGCAGTACCACGTGTTTTTTGTTAAGCATGGTTGTTTCCCTTCCTCGTTTTATACGTATCGTTGTACATGTCAGCGCATGTCACCCATAACGCTAGCAAGGAAGATGCCAGAAGCGGCATGACGACTCATTCAGCGCTTTTCAACGCTAAAGGGCCGACGTTGGGACCAAAGTTGTGCTGTAAAAAGGGGCGGGATCGTCTAGCGAGAGCACCCTTTTGGTGCGCTGGCCGAAGAAAGATTACTCATTCGGCCAGCAAAAACAGTCGGCTAGTGCGTAGCGGTCAACGAATCGGGGGGGCGTAGTGCAACCCGCCGTCGCGCCATAGCGCGTTCAGCCCGCGGCCGATATTAAACGGTGAGCCTGCCCCGACGCTGCGTTCGAATACCTCGGCGTAATTGCCGACCTGCTTGACGATCTGGTAAGCCCAGTCCGCCTCGAGCCCCATGCCCTCGCCGTAATCTCCGTCGCGACCCAGAAGGCGCATCACGTCCGGGGAGTCGTCGTCGAGCATGTCGTCCACGTTGGCCTGGGTCACGCCGAGCTCTTCGGCGTTGAGCAACGCGAACAGCGACCACTTGACGATGTTGAACCACTGATCGTCCCCCTGGCGCACCGCCGGGCCCAGCGGCTCCTTGGAGATGATCTCCGGCAGCACCACCGCCATGTCCGGATCGGCCAGCTGCACGCGCTGGGCATAGAGCTGGGAGGCGTCGGTGCTCAACACGTCGCAGCGCCCCTCCTCGAAGCCGACGATCGACTGTTCAGGCGCATCGAAGACGACGGGATCGAAGCTCATGCCATTGAGGCGAAAGTAGTCGGAAAGGTTGAGCTCGCTGGTGGTGCCGGACTGGGTGCAGACCGCCGCGCCGTCGAGTTCCTTGGCGCTCTGCACGCCGAGATCGCTTGCCACCATGAACGCCTGGCCATCGAAATAGCTCACGCCGACGAAGTGCAGTCCGAGCGTGGTGTCCCGGGTGGAGGTCCAGGTAGTGGTGCGCGCGAGCACGTCGACCTCGCCGGACTGAAGCGCGGCGAAGCGCTCGACGGAATCCAGCGGCACGAAGTCGACTCGGGCGCCCTCGCCAAGAGCGGCAGCGGCCACCGCCCGGCAGATGTCGGTATCGAGCCCCTGGTAGGTGTCCTCGTCGTCCAGCGCCGAGAAGCCGGGCTGAGCGGCGTTGACCCCGCAGCGCAGCGCCCCGCGCTCCTTGACCGTCTCGAGGGTACTGGCAAGCGAAAGACCCGGCAGTAGAAGCGCCGCCACGAGCACGCCGCCCACTCTGTTTAATCGATACACGTTGTTCATTGTTGTTTCCCTTGTGAAGAGGGATCGCGTGATCCGTGAAAAGGACGAAAAAAGGCCGGGCAGTGCCCGGCCTCGTCGATGTTGCAGCCTGATCCGTCGCTAGGCGAACGCGGCGCGCATGAACGGCGGCAGCGCCAGGGCGCCACGGTGGGCCTCCACCGTATAGTACTGTAGCGGCATTTCGTGGCCCGCGGCGGCCTCTTCGCGAAAGCGTTCAACGCTTACACCCTTGCCGGCGAGGGTCACGCTCCACCAGCCGGAAGGATAGACCGGCTGCGGGAAGGGGAGCGTCGCCACGCTTTCAAAGCCCGCCGCCTGCATGTCGCCTCGCAGTTCGCGAATGATCGAGCCCGAATGGTAGAGCGGCGACTCGCTCTGCTGCACCAGCACGCCGCCGGGCTTGAGAATCCGGTGGCAGCGCTTGAGGAAATCGGTCTTGAACAGTCCTTCCGCCGGGCCGACCGGGTCGGTGGAGTCGATGATCAGTACATCGATGCTCTCGTCCTCGGCGTCATCGACCCACTTCACGCCGTCGGCGAACAGAAGCTCGGCGCGCGGATCACCGTTGGACTCGACCAGCGCCGGGAAGAAGCGCTCGGCGGCCTTGGTGACTTCCTCGTCGATATCGATCTGGGTGACCTTCTCCACGCTTTCGTGGCGCAGCACCTCTTTCAGCGTGCCGCAGTCGCCGCCGCCGATGATCACCACCCGCCTGGGATCTTCGTGGGTGAAGAGCGCCGGATGGGCGATCATCTCGTGATACAGGAAGTTGTCGCGGTCGGTGAGCATCACGCAGCCGTCGAGCACCATCAGGTTGCCGTAGGTCTCGGTGGCGTACACCTCGAGGTGCTGATAGTCGCTCTGCACGTCGAGCAGTTTCTCGCTGATCCTGAGCGCGAAGGCGCTGCCGTGGCTGTCGAATACTTCGGTAAACCACTGATCCTGATTCACATCGCTCATCGAGCGTCTCCGTCGTTCTGGTTCTGATGCTGGTTCTGATGGTACTGGGGGCTCAGTTCGTGCAGCGCGTCCATGAAGGCGCTGACGTTGTCCGGGCTGGTGAACTGGCTGATGCCGTGGCCCAGGTTGAAAACGTGGCCCGGCCCCGCGCCGTAGCTCTCCAGCACCCGGGCGACCTCGGCGCGAATCGCGGACGGGCGGGCGAAGAGCACGTTGGGGTCCAGGTTGCCCTGAAGCGCCACCTTGTGACCGACCCGGGCACGGGCGTCACTGAGCTCGGTGGTCCAGTCGATGCCGAGGGCATCGGCGCCGGCGCAGGCGATGTGCTCGAGCCACTGGCCGCCGTTCTTGGTGAACAGGATCACCGGCACGCGGCGGCCGTCGTGTTCGCGAATCAGGCCGGAGACGATCTGCTCCATGTAGCGCAGCGAGAACTCGAGATAGGCCGGCGTGGAGAGCGAGCCGCCCCAGGTGTCGAAGATCTGCACCGCCTGGGCACCGGCGCGAATCTGGGCGTTGAGGTAGTCGGTCACCGCCTGGGCCAGCGTGTCGAGCAGCTGGTGCATGGCGTCCGGGGTGTCGTAGAGCATGGTTTTCAGGTGGCGAAAATCCTTGCTCGAGCCGCCTTCGACCATGTAGGTGGCCAGCGTCCAGGGGCTGCCCGAAAAGCCGATCAGCGGCACGCGGCCATTGAGCTCGCGGCGAATGGTGGAGACCGCGCGCATCACGTAGTCCAGGTCGCGTTCGGCGTCGGGGGCGGTCAGTGCCGCCACTTCCTCGGGGGTGCGCACGGTCTTTCTGAATTTCGGGCCTTCGCCGGTCTCGAAGTAGAGGCCGAGCCCCATGGCGTCGGGAATCGTCAGGATGTCGGAAAACAGGATCGCCGCGTCGAGCGGAAAGCGCTCCAGAGGCTGCAGGGTCACTTCGCAGGCCAGGTCGTGGTTGCGGCACAGGTCCATGAAACTGCCAGCATGGGCACGGCTTGCGCGATATTCCGGCAGGTAGCGCCCGGCCTGGCGCATCATCCAGACCGGCGTGCGGTCCACGGGCTGGCGCGCCAGCGCGCGAAGGAAGCGGTCGTTGTGCAGGGAAGTCGTGGTCATGACAAGGCTCTTGAACAGTGGGCGGGCCGCGCTCGAAAGGCGGCCAGTATACGTCAGATCCCAGCAGGCGTCCGGGAAGGCGAAGCGCGACGGTCGTGGGCGGCGTCGCCGCCGCATCACTTCTTCGTCGACAAGGGCTTCTTCGTCGAGAAAGGATAGACCTCGCTGGTCTCGCCGTCCTTGGCCGTGGGGGGCGTCTTGCCCCGCTCCCGGGCGCGCAGGTCGCGGTACACGGCGGTGCGCATGATCAGCATGGCGACCACCGGAGCGGTCAGCATGATGAACGCGGTGATCAGCACCTCGTGGATCACCAGCCGGGACTGAAGCGCCGAGAAGTAGATCATGGAGGCCACGAGAATGGCGCCGGTACCGAGCGTGATGGTGATGGCGGGCCCGTGGATGCGCTGGAAAAAGTGCGGCAACTTTACCAAACCCAGCGCGCCGATCAATACGATGGCGCTACCCAGCAGCAGCAGAAGCGTGACCGGCAGGCTGACCCAGACCGGGAGGGTGTCGAGTTCCGGGGTCATTCGATCACCTCGCCGCGCATCAGGAATTTGGTCAGGGCGACGGTGGAGACGAAGCCCGTCAGGGCGATCAGCATCGCCGCCTCGAAATAGATGATGCTGGCAAAGCGCAGGCCGAGTGCCAGGGCCAGCAGCATGGCGCACATCCAGAGGGTGTCGAGGGCGAGCACCCGGTCCTGGGCGGTGGGCCCCAGCAGCAGCCGGATCATGCACAACAGCATCGCCAGGATGACGCTCAGCAGCGTGATGTCGATGGCCAGAGAGAGCAGTGCCGTCATGGGAAACGCTCCTTATTCATGGTCGAAGATCTCGATCAATGGCTGTTCGTAGCGGGTCTTGATGGTGTCGATCCACCACTGCTCGTCGTGAAGATCGAAGACGTGCAGGGCCAGGTCGTTCGAGCCGGGCAGCTGCTCGACCCATACCGTTCCCGGGGTCGAGTTGATCAGACACGACAGCAGCGCAAGCCCATGAGGATCCTTGAGATCGAGGGGAATGCGAATGAACTGGGATTCCACCCCCCTGGACTTGAACAGGATGATGCGGCTGACGTTGAAGCACGAGCGCACGATCTCCACCATCGACATGAACAGCAGCCGAGCCAGCACCCAGGGCTTGCGAAAGGGCGCCGGGGCGAGTGGGCGCAGGGGCCTGGCCAGAAGCGGCGCGGCCAGGGCGATCGCGGCGCCGAGCAGGAGCTGGGCGGGGGCGATGCTCTGGCTCAGCAGAAGCCACATCACCAGCAGCGCCACGGACAGGACCGGAGAGGGGAGCCAGCGGGTCATAGTGCGGCCTCCGTCAGAGCATCACCCACCGCCTGAGACGCCTCCAGGCGCTCGAGATAGAGCGCGGGCTGACTCAGCGGCTCGGCGCTGCGTTCGAGATAGGCCAGGGTCGGGCCGGCCTGGGCGGTGAGCAGCACGCACACCAGCAAGAGCGCCGTGATCGGCATGACCTCCGAGCGCTGCAGGTGCGGGGCCACCGGGTTCTGGGCCGCCCAGAAGGTACGCACGCCAAAGCGCATCAGCGAGACGATGCCGGCGAGCCCCGACAGCACCACCAGCGCGATCATGATCCAGGTGATGAGGTCGATGCCGGCGCCGGCAGGACTTGCGTTGAGCAGGGTATGGAACAGCCCGAACTTGGCGATGAACCCGGACAGCGGCGGAAGTCCCGTGATGATCAGAGCGCAGCAGGCGAACGCCAGCCCGAGAAAGGCCAGCGCCCCGGGAATGGCCTTGCCCACGGGCTCGCCGGGCTTGTCCTCCAGGCCGAAGGCCTCCATGGTCAGCGCCAGCATGGCCGCCCCCGGCACGCGAATGCGCTCGACGAGTTCGATCAACAGCAGGAAGGCCGCCACGGCGATGGTCGAGCTGATCATGTAGAACAGCGCCACGTTGATCAGGGCCGGGTCGCCGTAGCCCACCGCCGCCAGCAGCGTGCCGGAGGAGATGACCGCGGCGTAGCCCGCCATGCGCCCGGGCTCCTGGCTTGCCAGAATGCCGATGGTGCCAAAGGCCAGGGTCGCGAGCCCGCCGACGAGCAGCAGATCGAAGCCGAAGCCCGCCGCCGGACCCTCGGAGAACAGCAAAAGCCACAGGCGAATCAGCACGTAGACGCCGATCTTGGTCATCAGCACCATCATCGCCGCCACCGGGGGCGAGGCGGCGGAGTAGGTGGTCGGCAGCCAGAAACCCAGCGGCCACATGGCGCTCTTGGTCAGAAACGCCAGGGCCAGGATGATCACGCCGATCTTCAGGAGCACCAGATCCTCCGGGTTCAGCCCTTCGAGGCGCCCGGCCAGATCGGTCATGTTCAGCGTGCCGGCGGTGGCGTAGATCAAGGCCACCCCGATCAAGAAGAAGAACGACGCCAAGAGGTTGACCACGATGTACTGCATCCCCGCGCGGATACGGGTGGTGTTGTAGCCGTGCAGCACCAGGCCGTAGGAGGCCGCCAGCATGACCTCGAAGAACACGAACAGGTTGAACAGGTCGTTGGTCAGAAAAGCGCCGTTGATGCCCATCATCAGAAACTGGAACAGCGAATGGAAGTGGACCCCGATCCGGCTCCAGCGGGTCATGGCGAAGACCAGAGAGGCGCTCGCCAGCACCGAGGAGAGCAGCAGCATCACCGCCGTCAGCCGGTCGACCAGCAGCACCACGCCGAACGGCGCCGCCCAGTTGGCGGACAGATACACCCCGATACCCGCCGGCCAGTGCTCCTGGTCCGTCAGCAGTAGCAGGGCCACGGCGGTGCACAGCATCGACAGGGCGCTCGCCAGGTTGATCAGGAACTTGCGCTGGTGATGGCGCTCGTTGATCAGCACGAGCCCGGCGCCGACGATCAAGGGCACCAGGATCGGTGCCAGGATCAGGTGTTGAACCCAGGAAAGACTCATCAGCGGGTCTCCTTGCCGTCGACGTGGTCGGTGCCGGTCAGGCCCCGGGCGCCGATCATCACCACCAGGTACAGCGCCGTGGTGGCAAAGCCGATGACGATGGCGGTCAGCACCAGCGCCTGGGGCATCGGGTCGGCATAGAGCGCCGGGTCGATGGTCCCTTCCGCCAGTGTCAGCGGCGGCCGGTTGAGGGTGAGCCGCCCCATGATGAAGATGAACAGGTTGACCGCGTAGGACACCAGCAGCAGGCCGGTGATGACCTGGAACGTTCGAGGGCGCAGCAGTAGCCAGACCCCGGCGCCGAACATGATGCCCATGGCGATGGCGATCACGGCTTCCATCAGAAGATCTCCTTGTGAACGGCGGCGGGCGCCGCCGTGGTGGCCGGCAAGCGGTGGCTGCGCACCGACTGGTGCGCGAGGGCAGTGAGGATGAGCAGCGTGGCCCCGACCACCACGCCGAAGACCCCCAGGTCGAAGACGAAGGCGCTGGGCAGGTGGATCTCGCCCAGTACCGGCAGCGTGTAGTGGGCGGTATGGCTGGTCAGGAACGGATAGCCCAGAAGCCAGGCCCCCATGCCCGTCACGCAGGCGATCCAGAGCCCGAAGGCGATCCAGCGGTGGGGTTGCAGGCGCAGGTGGCTCTCCACCCACTGGGTACCGGCCAGCATGTACTGCACGATGATGGCGACGGAGAAGGTCAACCCGGCCACGAAGCCGCCACCGGGCAGGTTATGCCCGCGAATGAAGAAGTAGGCGGCGATGACCCCCATGATCGGCAGCAGCAGGCGCAGATAGACGCTGGGCACCTTCAGGTAGCCGGTCTCCACCTGCTGGATCGGGGTCTGGCCCGCCGCGGGGTCGACGCCGTTGGTCTGCTGGGCGGGAATCGGCAGGCTTTCCGGGGCGGGGCGAAAGCGCCGCAGCAGGGCGTAGACCGTCAGGGCGACGATGGCCAGCACCGCGATCTCGCCCAGGGTGTCGATGCTTCGAAAATCCACCAGCAGCACGTTGACCACGTTGCTGCCGCCGCCTTCGCTCAAGGCGCGGGTCAGGAAGAAGTCGGAAATCCCCCCGGTGGACGGACCGCGCAGCAGCGCGACGTAGCTGACCAGCGCCATGGCCAGGCCCGCGCAGGTCGCCACCACCATGTCCCGGGCGCGGCGCAACCGCGCGCGCCGGGATGGAGTGATGTTCAGCTCCCGCGGGGTGATCCGCGGCGGCAGCCAGCGCAGGCCCAGCAGGATCAGCACCGTCGTGATGGTCTCCACCATGAGCTGGGTCAGCGCCAGGTCCGGCGCCGAGAGCCACAGGAAGGCCAGGCTCACGGTGATCCCGACGCCACCGACCAGGCTCAGCGCCGCCAGGCGGTGGTACTTGGCCTGCCAGGCCGCCCCGAGGGCGCAGACGGCGCCGATCACCCAGAGCCCGGCGAACAGCCAGGAGAACTCGCCGTTGGCGGGCAGGACGAGAAGCGACACCGGGCGCACGATCAGCGTCGGCACCGCCAGCAGCAGCACGATCATCAGCAGAAGCTGGGGCTGCAGGCGGCGGGTACCCAACAGCTTCTCCAGAAGCGAGGCGCTGGCGGAGAGGCGAAGCAGGGTGTCCTCGTAGGCCTGCTTGCCGTTGAAGCGCCCGAGAAGCGGCACGTAGGTGGACTGGATCAACCCGTAGCGCGTGCGCAGCCACACGTACAGCGCCACGCCCCCGACCAGGGCGAGCAGGCTCATCGCCAGCGGCAGGTTGAAGCCGTGCCACACCGCCAGGCTGTAGTAGGGGGTCTGCTCGCCGAGCACCGACGTGACCGCCGCGCTCAGAAACGGACCGATGCTCAGGCCCGGAATGATCCCCACGACCAGGCAGCACAGCACCAGAAACTCCACCGGAAAGCGCATCCAGCGCGGCGGCTCGTGGGGTTGCCTGGGAAGATCGTCAGGCTGTCGGCCGAAGAAGACGTAGATGAAGCGCAGCGAGTAGGCCACCCCGAAGATGCCCATCAAGACGGCGGCGATGGACATGCCCCAGTTGCGGGCCGAGCCCACCGCCAGCGCCTCGGCGAAGAACATCTCCTTGGAGATGAAGCCGTTGAGCAGCGGCACCCCGGCCATGGCGGCGCTGGCGACGATCGCCAGGGTCGCGGTATAGGGCAGCGACGCATAGAGCCCGCGAAGGTGGCGCATGTCCCGGGTACCGGTCTCGTGATCGATGATGCCTGCCGCCATGAACAAGGAGGCCTTGAACGTCGCGTGATTGAAGGTATGAAAGACTGCGGCGACCAGCGCCAGCGGGGTGCCGATGCCGAGCAGGACGGTGATCAGCCCAAGGTGACTGATGGTCGAGTAGGCGAGCAGCCCCTTCAGGTCGTGCTGGAAGATGGCGCTGAAGGCACCGATCAGCATGGTGCAGACCCCGGCCCCCATGATGATCCAGGTCCACTCCGGCGTGCCCGAGAGTGCCGGCCACAGGCGCATCAGCAGGAACACGCCGGCCTTGACCATGGTGGCGGAGTGCAGAAACGCCGAGACCGGGGTCGGAGCCGCCATGGCGTGGGGAAGCCAGAAATGGAACGGGAACTGGGCACTCTTGGTCAGCGCGCCGAGGGCGATCAGCACCAGCATGGGAAGGTACAGGTCGTGCTCGCGAATCAGGTCCCCCGAGGCCAGGACGACGTCCAGCGAGTAGCTGCCCACCATGTGCCCGAGCAGCAACACCCCGATCAGCAGACAGAGCCCGCCGCTGGCGGTGACGGTGAAGGCCATGCGCGCGCCGCGCCGGGCATCGGCGCGGTGGTGCCAGTAGCCGATGAGCAGAAACGAGGTCACGCTGGTCAACTCCCAGAACACGACCAGCTGGATGAGGTTGCCCGACAGCACCACCCCGAGCATCGAGCCCATGAAGGCGAGCAGAAAGGAGAAGAAGCGCGGCACCGGGTCCTTCGGCGACATGTAGTAGCGCGCGTAGATGACCACGAGCAGCCCGATTCCCTGGATCAGCATGGCGAACAGCCACGCCAGCCCGTCCATACGCAGTACCAGGTTCAGTCCGAACGCCGGCAGCCAGTCGAACTCGCGCTGCACCACGCCGTTCGTGCCCAGCTGGGTGTACAGGTAGCTTGTGACCAGAAGCCCCGACAGCGCCACAATGCTCGCCAGCCAAGACTCGCGGTTACGGGCATCCGCCGGAAGCCAAGCGGCGACGAGACTGGCAATGAAAGGCCCTGCAATCAGTAAAAGTAGCAGCATGGGAATCCCGAGTGGTCGGTGACGGCACGAATGACGTTGAAGCGTGGAAAATACGTGATCGAAGGTAATACTACTGCAAATGTGATGAAACTTTCATGCCCTCGTATCGCGACGACTCGTCGCAAGACGACCAGGGCCTTGCGAATCATCGCTCGTGAGACGAGCACGGCTTCCTGTTAAACTGGCTCCCTGTTCCATACCGTTTTGGTTGATCCGTGGAGTAATACGTGACCATTCGCTTCATTGCCGCTTCCCGGCTGCCCACTCCCTGGGCCACCTTCACCATGCACGGCTTCGAGGACGACGCGACGGGCAAGGACCACATCGCCCTGACCCTGGGGGACGTGACGGGCGAGGCCCCGGTACTGGGGCGCGTGCACTCCGAGTGCCTGACCGGGGATGCGCTCTTCTCCATGCGCTGCGATTGCGGCTACCAGCTTCAGGAAGCCCTCAAGCGCATCGCCGAGGAGGGGCGCGGGGTGCTCTTGTACCTGCGCCAGGAGGGCCGCGGCATCGGGCTTCTGAACAAGATCCGCGCCTACCATTTGCAGGACCAGGGCGCCGATACCGTCGAGGCCAACGAGCGCCTGGGCTTCGGCGCCGACATGCGCCGCTACGATCTGTGCGTGCCGATGCTCGAGCACCTGGGCATCCAGGCGCTCAAGCTGATGACCAACAACCCGCGCAAGGTGGCGGCCCTCACCGGCGACGGCGTCAACGTCGTCGAGCGCCTGCCCATCACCACTGGCCTCAACCCGCACAACGAGCAATACCTGGCCACCAAGGCGGGCAAGCTCGGCCACATGATGGCGCTGGACGACTTCACCCAGGCCGGCGACGTGGATATCGAACGAAAAGGGTGACAACGTCGGAGTAACGGCGGCGAACGTGCCTATCTTTACCTTTTATTAAGCCTCGATGGCCGTGGGCTGGACTATAGTGGTGACATGCAGGACGCATGCAATGCACCGACTGTCTGGAGGGCGGCCATGAAAGCGCTATGCTGGCACGGCAAGAACGATGTTCGTTACGACACGGTTCCCGACCCGCAAATAGAACACCCCCGCGATGCCATCATCAACGTCAGCAGCTGCGCCATCTGCGGCTCTGACCTGCACCTTTTTGATCATTTCATTCCCGGGATGGAGTGCGGCGACGTGCTCGGCCACGAGTTCATGGGCGAGGTCATGGAAGTGGGCCGCGACAACAAGAAGCTCAAGGTCGGTGATCGCATCGTCGTGCCCTTCACCATCAACTGCGGCGAGTGCGAGCAGTGCCGGCGCGGCAATTTCTCGGTCTGCGAGCGCTCCAACCGCAACAAGGCCCTGGCGGACAAGGCCTTCGGCCACGCCGGGGCCGGGCTGTTCGGCTACTCCCACCTCACCGGCGGCTACGCCGGCGGCCAGGCGGAGTACGTGCGCGTGCCCTTCGCCGATGCCACCCACATCAAGGTGCCGGACTCGCTCACCGACGAGCAGGTGCTGTTTCTGGGCGATATCTTTCCCACCGGCTGGCAGGCTGCGGTCCAGTGCGACATCCAGCCCACCGACACGGTGGTGGTCTGGGGCGCGGGGCCGGTCGGCCAGTTCTGCGTGAGAAGCGCCGTGCTGCTCGGCGCGCGCCAGGTGGCGGTGATCGACAACGTTCCGGAGCGCCTGGCGATGGCCGAGGCGGGCGGGGCGATCGCGATCGACTTCGACCGGGAAAGCGTGCTGGAAAGGCTCCAGGAGCTGACCAACGG
>NZ_JAMZBD010000003.1:0-21656 GCF_024158685.1 Halomonas sp. 707D4
CACCAAATACCGCCACCGGTCCGAGCGCGATATGACGCTGGCGCAGATCGGCACGCGGCAGCGGCTGGCGATCGGGAAGCGCGGGGTCGATACGCACGTCGAGCCATTCGCCGGCGCGAACCACGGAGGCGAACAGGCGCAGCTGACCACAGGTACGTCCGCGCTCGCCTTCGATGCGTGCCCGGGGCAGGCCGGACTCGGCCACGGCGCGCTCGATCAGCTCGTCGCCGATGGCCTCGATTTCGCTGGCGATGGTTTCGAGGAAGCTTGCGCGCGCCTCGAGGGAGGTTTCGCGGTAGGTGTCGAAGGCGTCCCAGGCGAGGGCGGCTGCCTGCTCGACGTGGCTGCGATCGCCGCCGACGTAAGCCGGGTCGAGCGTCTCGCCGGTCGCTGGGTTGGTCGCCTGGATGTTGGCGCGTGTACCGCTGACACTCTGCTGACCGATTAAGAGTTTACCTTCCAATGCCATGGTCGATCTCTCCTGGTAGTTCGCGTAGGGCGATACCTTTCAACGCCCTTATTTGTATGAGTAGTACGTCTTGTAGGCACGCTTCAGGTGTTGATACATGGCGGCGTTCGCCGCCTTGGCATCGCGCGCCAGAATCGCCTCGAGGATGTCCGCGTGCTCCTGCCCCACCTTCTCGAGGTACTGGACGGTCGTTTGCGAATCGATCGCGACGGACATCAACTTGGCGCGAGGAATGGTGCCGACATCCCACTGTTCGTAGATGGTGACGAAGGCCGGGTTATGCGTCGCCTGTGCGATGGCGGCATGAAACGCCAGATCCTCGTCACGCGCCTGCGTCGTGTTCTTGCAGGCCTCGAGAAACGCCTCGTGCAGCGTGACCAAGCGCTGCTGATCCTGCTCATCGTGCCGCGTGGCCGCCAGCGCCGCCACTTCGGGCTCGATGGTCAGGCGCAGCTCGAGGATGTTCAGGATATCCTCGATGGTACTCAGTCGAATCTTCTTCTCGGGGCTACGGGATTCGGGCGCCGAGCGCAGTACCCGTGTCCCGATCCCGCGCCGAGTCTCGACCAGCCCCTGGGACTTGAGGTGAGTGATGGCCTCGCGAATCACCGTGCGGCTGACGCTGAACATGTCGCACAGCGCCCCTTCCGGCGGCAGCTTGTCACCGACCGGGATCTCCTGGCGGGCGATGATGCCCTCCAACTGCTGGGAGACCTGCCGTGACAGGCTTCCACCGTGTACTAGGGGCTGTATGCCAAGGCTTTTCATACTCGACCAACTCTCACTGGAATCAAAAGTTCAGAGGTGTTCTACGTCCTCCAAGGGAGCGAACACTATAGCGTATCCACTCCCCTTTTTTATCATACATATGACGATCAGTCGTCCGGGTGACCCGACGAGGCGAACTTACCGCCCTGGTAGACCACTTCCGGTTCATCGGCGGCAGGAACGTCGCCGCGCGCCTCGATCTTTTCGCGCCACTGCTCGGAGCTGTGCTTGGGCTTCCAGCCCAGAAAAGATACCTGCTGATTGTCCCACCACTGCTCGGCGTTGTCGGAAACTCCATAGACGACGGTATTGCCGAGCTTGGGTGCCTGGAAGGCGCGCTCGAACAGGCTCATCAAATCCTCGACGTGCAGCCAGGTCGCCAGCATGCGCGTGTCGCGAGGCTCGGGGAAGCACGAGCCGATACGCACGCTCAGCGTCTCGATGCCGAACTTGTCGAAATAGAGACTGGCGAGATCCTCGCCGAAACATTTCGAGAGCCCGTAGACGGAGTCGGGGCGATGCACGACCCGGGTGTCGATCTTCTGGGTGCGCTCGTAGAAACCGATGGTGTGATTGGAGCTGGCGAACACGATCCGTGGCTTGCCCGAGTGGCGCGCCGCCTCGTACAGGTTGTAGGTGCCGACGATGTTGGCCTGCAGAATGCCCTGCCAGGGCTTCTCGAGCGACACGCCACCCAGGTGGATCACGCCATCACAGCCCTCGAGAAGCGCCTTGACGCCTTCGTAGTCGGCGAGGTCGCACTTCATGACTTCTTCGTGCGTGGCGGGACTGTCGATATCGGAAATATCCGACAGGCGCACGTGCTTGGCCAGCTTGTCCAGATAAGGGCGGATGGCCTTGCCCACGCCGCCCGCGGCGCCGGTGACCAGTAGTCTGTCGAGCATGTCTGTCTCCTTGTGGCTCTTGTCGTTGGGCGTCAACGCGCCTGACTATCGAAAATCGTAAAGAAACGCCGGATTGTCGACCAATATCTTCTGGCGGTTCTCCTCGCTTGCCCACTCGAGCAGGATGTCGAGCTGTTCGGCATCGCTTGGGTACTGGGCGCGCTGCACGCCGACGTGTGGCCAATTGGACCCCCACAGGATGCGCTCCGGGGCGTGCTCTATCACCCGCTTGGCGATGGGGGCCACGTCGGCGAACTCGGGCGCACCGGTCAGGCTGGTCTCGTAGGCGCCGCAGATCTTGAACCAGGCGTTGCCTTTGTCGATCAGGCGCAGGATGTCATCGACGCGGGAATCGTCTGCCGCCACCGGGTCGATGAACTTGCCGATGTGATCGATGATGTAGCGCCCTTCGATCTTCTGCAGCTCGTCATGGTAGTCGGGCAGGTCCCGACCGTTGAACTGCACCATGAGATGCCAGCCCAGGTCACGAATGTTCTTCTCGACGGCCAGCATGCGATCGATGCCTACCGCGCCGCCGGGCAGTTGCATGATGCGCGCGCCCCGAACGCCTTTCTCGTGCAGCCGATCCAGCTCCTGGCGAGAGGTATCCGGCGTGACGACGGCAATGGCGCGCGCGACATCGGTGCCGAACTGCTCGAGCGCCTCGACCAGCGCGGCGTTGTCGGTCTGGTAGGCGTTGGGCTGGGTCACGACGACCCGCGAAAGGCCGAGCCATGCCTGCAACTTTCGATAATCATCGACGGTCGCCAGCTCCGCGATCTGCGGACCGCCGGGTTGGGACTGGAAACCCGGCAGGAAGATATGGGCATGACAGTCCGTCGCTCCCGCCGGCGCTTTCAAGCGCGGCGTCGGGCCGGTCAACGGGCGGGTGTTTTCTGGAATCGACATCATGCCTCCTGTAGATCAAAAAAGTGTTCTGGTGGCGCTCAGTACTGCTTGGCGGCATCGATCAGCTTGGCCAGTCGATCGCTCTCCTCCGCCGAGGGCATGACCAGCGGTGCGCGTACAGGGCCGGCGGGCTTGCCGATGATCTCTGCGCCCTGCTTGATCAGGCTGACGGCGTAGCCCTGCTTGCGATCGCGCAGCTCGATGAAGGGAATGAAGAACTCTTGCGTGATCTTCTTGACCGTGTCGTGGTTGCCGGCACGCAGCGCCTTGTAGAAGGTGGACGCCATGTCGGGCACGAAGTTGAAGACCGCCGACGAATAGGTGTTCACGCCGATCGACAGGTAGGCTTCGGCGAAGATCTCGGCGGTAGGCACGCCGCCGATGTAGGCCAGCCGGTCGCCGACCGTCTTGACGATCTTGTTGAGCGCCTGGATATCGCCCTTGCCATCCTTCAGGCCGATCAGGTTCGGGCAGGCATCCGCCAGCGCCTGCACGGAAGCCGCATCCATGATGCCGTTACCGCGATTGTAGTAGATGACGTTGATCGACGTGCTGTTGCACACCGCACGAGCGTACTCGACCAGCCCGTCCTGAGGACACTCGGTCAGGTAGGGAGGCATCAAAAGAATGCCATCGGCCCCGGCTTCTTCGGCGATCTTGGCCTGCGCCTTGGCCTGCTCGACGCTCTGACCGGCGCTGGCGATGATCGGAAGCTCCCCACCGATGGTGTCGACCGCGGTGGTCACCACCGCGCGAAAATCATCGAGTGACAGGTTGAAGAACTCGCCCGTGCCGCCGGCGACGAACACGGCAGAGATCTCGTGGCTGACGAACCACTTCAGCCGCTCCTGGTAGCTTTCGCGAGCGAAGCGACCCTGGCCGTCGAAATCGGTGATGGGGAAGGAGAGCAGGCCGTTGGAAATGGACGCCAGCGTTTGTTCACGTGAAAAATGCATAATGTTATTCCTGTATCATGTTCTGTTGTAATACATCACACAACTATAAGCTTTCGTGGAGTCGTGATCAATATCGAATTGCGCCTCGCAGACAATTGACGAGGCGCCCTACTCGTTGGCGGGGAGGGCGATGCGATCACATCCGCATCCTCTCCCCGCCGGCTACCCTGTATGCAGCGCCCATCGACCTCAGGCGCTGCGCCATGCCATCAGCGGCGACCGTTCGGCTGCAGCTCCTCGCCTTGCTTCAACGAAAAGAGCTCGTTGTCGCTGGTGACGAAACGCGTCTCGCCACTGGCCATCAGATAGGCCCCTTCCGTGAATCCGCCGCCATTCAAGAAGGGCGCGACGGCACCGGACTCGCCCTGGTGGGCCGCCTCCAGTGCCAGCAGCGCGTAGGGATCGATGCTGTCGATCTCGGCGTACTGCACGTCTGGTGTGCGAACGAAGAAGTCGTTGACACGCCGATCGTCCAGAATGTTGTCGGCGACCTTGTCGGCCAGGTCGAGATAGACCGGCTGCTCCGTCGCCTTCCACAGATCGATAAGGGCAAAGATCGTGTGAGCATCGCTATTGCCAGTGTCCAGGTCGACGGCGGGGTTCTGCCCGCCCTCTTCGCCGATATCGCCCAGCCCCCGCCCCTTGGCAATGCCGCGAGCCACGCGCCAGAGGTCGGCGTCCGGCTCCAGCGTGTAGGCGCGGGAGTAGGAGAGCAGGAAGTTGCTGCCCGCCTCGTAGGGTTCGAGCACCGTTCCCTGCTTGCCGTAGTAGCCATCGCGAGGCAGGACGTAGTTGGAAAGATCGGTGCCGTCGGCGATCATGGGACGAAACGTGTTCGACGCCTCGTCGTAGGCATGCTGGGCAAACGCCTTCAGCCCGTCGATCGTCCACTGCTGGATCTTTGCGCCCTCGTCGCCCAGCGACTCGGCCAGGGCGAGCTGCATCAACGCGTTCTCGGAGTAGATCGTTCCAGTGCGACCGCGCAGCAGCATGTTGCCCTCCAGTGCCGCGGCCCCGAACTCCGGGCCGAACTGGCGCTGGGCTCGATCGCCATACTTCGAGTGCGTGTCGCCATCGTCATCGGTCTCGTCGCGCTTGAGCGGCTGGGTGAACTGGTACACCCCCAGCCCGGTCTGGGCATCGCGCGGCAGCACGTACTGCTCGGCCAGGCGCTTGGCCCAGGTGAGCGCGCCGGGTTCGTCATTGTAGTGATAGAGCAGGCCTGCCGAGTAGATCAGGTCGTTACCCGTATTCAGAAAGCTGAGCCCCTTGGTTTCGAAGAAAGGTGGCTGCTGGGAAAAATCGCTGTCCCAAAGTGCGCCCTGCTCCAGCCCATACTCGCCGTGCCGGCTGGTTTCCAGCACTTCCCAGTCGTAGACGTGGGCGTTCCAGAAGGCGCGGATGAAGTCCATCGCCGCTTCTGGGTCGACGTCGAACATGAGCTCGTAGTAGGGATAGGCGTTCTTGAGCTCGTGAACCAGCTCTTTCTCGCTCGGCCCTTCCGGCTCGAGGGTCTTCAGGTCGACGAAGCGATGACCGCCCCAGTACAAGAGCCCGCTGTCGTCCTGGAAGTGGTCGAAGTAGTAGCGCACGTTCTGTTCGGCGTGCTCACGGTAGCGCGGGTCACCGGTGAGGTTGCTCAAGCCGACCAGAACGCGCATGAAGTTCTGCTGCGCGGAAAAGTTCGACAGCACGGCCGTGCGGCCGTCGGGAAAGATCCACTCCATCTGCTCGCCGGTATTGGGATTGACGCCCGATGCCAGCAAGGGCGATGGGTTGTCGCCATGGTAGTGATCCCCGGCCTGGTCGAGTACGGTATCGGCGAATGCCTGCACGGCCTGAAGCCGGGGACTGTCGGCGAAGGCCGCGTGGCTGGCGACCAGGGTGAGTACGCAACAGGTCTTGAAGGCTAGGCGAAAATTCATGTTCGAGCTCCGAATCGATCGATAAGCACTGGATGGCGGCTGGACGTTTCCAACGCCCGCCGCCTTTGCACTCGAATACCTAGAATCGGTAGTTATAGGTCACCTGGACGGCATCGTTGTGGCGACCACCGTTATAGGTAGCTTCGTCGCGCGTCTTGTCCTTACGCTTGTAGGTCAAGGCGAGCGAGTTGGCGCGATCGATGCGGTATCCAAGACCGAGCTCGTGCTCCCAGCGATCCTCGTTGCCGGTATACATGTTGCCCTCACCCAGTACGTAGGCGTAACTCGTGTTCCAAGCCAGACCGATCTGATCTGTCACGGCGTAGCTTACATAACCGTCGAAACGATTGACGCGAGAGCGTGCCCCGCCCCCCTCCCGAAAGGTCTGGTATTCATAGCGGTAGCGTCCACCTACCCGCCAATCGTCATTGATGCGATAGTTCAATCGCAGCATGGGGCGCATGGTCTCGGATCCTGGATTGAACTTGTACTCGATCTTGGGCTGAAGCGACCAGCGATTATCGTCATCGAGTGCATAGGAGTAGCCCAGCCCAAACAGGTTCTCCGCTAGCTCGGGCCTGCCGCTGATTTCATCACGCCACCGGCGCTGGTGCTCGAAGGAAAAAGCCACGGCGTTATCGAAGGTGTGTCCCAGGCCGAACTTCACCTTGTAATCCTGGTTCTCCCGAAACGTCTGCTCGTACTTCGTCGAAATGGTAGTGGAGCCTGCGTAGCTGAAACCGCTGATCAGGGTTGTCAGCGCGGCGAGTCCAATAATCAGCTTTTTATTTTTCATGATGCACCCTTTTGATGGTTTCTTGTTGTAGCTGGCCCTACGAAAGGTCGTAAGGACCAGCCGTATCATCTATGACATATGATGTTCATGAGTGCTTTCATCGGTTGGATAAAAGCACTCGTGGGAAGTGTGATTACTTGTAGGCGATGCTGGCCTGAAGATCGGCGTTTTGCATGGCACGCTTGCTCGAACGAGCCGAGAGCAGCATCAGGACCGCAGGGATCATCAGAAGCGCGCCGCACAGCAGCATGACCAGACGCCCGTTGGTGGAGTTGGGCAGCAGCGACAGGCCCATGACCATCACGCTTCCGATCAGGATCAGACGACCCAGGATGATCTTCTGGCCGTAATCCACGGCGTCGGCGGCCGGGTCGGCATCGGTGCTTTCCACCGGCGTTTCCCAGCGACGCCACATTTCCCGGCGCTCGGCGGCGCGCTCGGGGGAGTGTTTCTCGGCGTTGTAGAACAGGCTGCTGAGCAGGAAGAAGCCACCGGTGATGACAGCGTGGGCGCCGATCGCGAAGGCGACGCGGAAGTCGGACCATTCACGCGCACTGATCTCCATGCCCATGACGCTGTTGACGATCTCCGGGCTCAGCCAGGCACCGACGCCGTAGGAGACCATGCAGCCCACCACCAGCGTGCCCCAGCCGGACCAGTCCGGCGTCTTGCGCACGATCAGCCCCAGCATGGCCGGAATGGTGATCGGGAAGGTGATCAGCGCGCTCGCCGTGAGCAGGATCTCGAACAGGCTCATGCTCTTGAGCGAGTTGATGAACAGGCTGATGCCGATGATGATCGCGCCGAAGATCAAGGTGACCATACGCGATACGCGCAGCATCTCGGTTTCGTTCGCGTTGGGCTTGATGACCGACAGGTAGAAGTTGCGCACGAAGAAGCCGGCGTTGCGGTTCAGGCCAGAATCCATCGAGGACATGCTGGCGGCGAACATCGCGGCCATCAGAAGCCCCAGCATGCCGGCGGGCATGTATTCGCTGACGAAGGCGACGAAGACCGCCTCGTTGGCGCTCGCGCCCAGTGCAGGGAAGTTCTGGGCGAAATCCGGGCTGTTGGCGTGCATGAACCAGGCCGGGAAGAACCAGATGATCGGGCCGATCAACGCCAGGCACAGCGTGAACAGCGCGCCATAGCGGGCGTTCTTGCTGTTCTTGGCGCACATGTAGCGATAGCCGTTGAGCGTGTTGTTCATCATGAAGATCTGCTTGATGATCAGCATGAACACCCAGAAGCCGAACAGCCACGCATAGCCGTAGCCGCTGCCGGTCAAGAACTCGCCGTCGTAGCTCGACACGATGCTGCCGATGCTGTCGGTGTTGCCCCAGGCGACGAAGAAGCACACGAACGTCACCGACATGATGATCAGCATCTGGACGTAGTCGGAGGCCACGACCGCCCAGGCGCCGCCGGTGACCGACATCGCGACCACCGCGATACCCGCCAGCAGAATGACCGTCTCAAGCGAAACGTTGAATACCGCCGAGGTGATGATGGCCAGCGCGCTCAACCAGGTGGCTGCGGAGACGAGGCCGTCGAACATGCTGAACCAGATGAAGGTCTGCTCGCTGGGCTTGCCGTAGCGCATCTTGAGGGCTTCGGCGGCGGTCACCACCCGCAGCTGTCTAAAGCGCGGCGCGAAATAGACGTAGTTCAGAAAGTAGCCGGCGGCGTTGGCGCCGAACAGGAAGATGATGGCGAAACCGCTGACGTAGGCCTGCGAAGCCGCGCCGGTGAAGGTCCAGGCGGAGAACTGCGTCATGAAGGCGGTGGAGCCCACCAGCCACCACAGCATGTTGCCGCCCCCCCGGAAGTAGTCACTGGTATTGGTGTTGAAATTCTTGAACACCCACCCGATGACCACCAGAAAAACGAGGTAAATGAGTATTACCCAAACATCGATAGACATGATTGCCCCTTGTATTTTTTTATTTGTGATCGGCGTAGCCGAGTTGCTTCAAGCTGGCGAGTCGAGCCGGCGTGCCTGAATCGTGCGGATGCCCGGCCGGGCTCAATACCGCTCGAGCGTATTGGCGTCGATGTAATCGAAGTTGATGCTCTCCCCCAGCCCCGGGCGATCCGGCAGGTGGACGAAGCCTTCGCTATCCATCTCGTCGACGATGACGTTGAGATAGGCGGGCGCTTCGTCGTAGTCCATGTGGGGGTGAAGCAGGCCACGCTCGTACCACTGGCAGTTGGTGATGGCGCCCACCACGGCCAGGTTGGGTGCGCCGTTGCCGTGGATCTCGCAATCCATGCCGAAGGCTTCGGCCAGGTGCGCGGCCTTGATGCAGGGCGTGATGCCCCCGCCGTTGGCGACCCCGGCCCGCAGGATGTCGCAAGCCTGGTGCTGGACCCAGCTGGCGCGACTCTGGTGTTTGCCGCCGATGGTCTCGGGGCCGATGACCGGCACGTCGACCTGCTGGGTCAGCCAGCGGTAGGACTCCATCGAATCCTCGGGCATCGGCTCCTCGAACCAGGCGAAATCGAGACGCGACAACGCGCGGCCGATCTTCAGGGCGTCCAGGCGGTTGTACCAGTGGTAGCCGTCGAGCATCAGGGCGATGTTGGGACCGACCGCTTCGCGCACGGCTTCGCAGGCACGAATGTCCATCTCGACGCTCGGCGCGAAGCTCACCGGCGGCATCCAGGTATGCAGCTTGATGCCCTGATACCCTTGACCGACCAGGGTCTCGGCGAACTGGGCGTACTCTTCCGGCGTGGAAAGGCCGCCCTTGGTTTCGTCACCGCACATGGTGCTGGCGTAAGCCTTCACCTTGGTACGCGCCCCGCCCAGCATCTGGTAGACGGGCACGCCAAGTTGGCGGCCTGCCAAGTCCCAGAGCGCTTGGTCGAGAATCGCCATGGCACGATCGGTCAATTGCGCCCCGCTGCCCCGCTGGCGCAGCCACAGGTCCTGCCAGATGAGCTCACGCGCGTGGACGGGCTTGCCGATCGCCGCTTTCTTGAAGTATTGCTCGACGATGTAAGGACGAATGAGCTCTTTGGGAGCAAAAGCGTATCCTTTGCTGCCATCTTCAGCGGTGACGCTGAGCATGGCGATCTGGGCTTCGCTGGGCTGGCCCGCATGAGCGTGACCGGCGCTATCTCGCGAAAGCTTCGACTCATAACGAATGACGTCTACGGACAGGGATTCGATTCTCATCGTGCTTGGCCTCTGTAAGTGGGTGACGATTGGCATAGCGCGCAAGGTAATACATAATATGTTTGATAGTAATGTTACCGCTAAGCGACAACAACATAGACAATGGTATGAATGGCTTAGGCGCGAGCGACGCTTTCATGCGACGTCGCTGGACGATCGCTCGAGACGTTTCATACCGGTATCGACCGCCCTGAGGAGACGTGATGACGGCCAGCAAACGAATGCTCTACGTAGGGTGCGCACTGAGTGGCGAGCTCTACTCGGCATACCTGGATGACGAGACCGGCAAACTCGAACTTGTCTCCCATCGCCGCCTGCCGGGGCTTCGCGAACCCGGTGGCGCCATGCCCTTGTGCCTCACGCGCGATCGCTCGACCCTGTACGCGGTTTCCAGGGGCGAGCCCTTCTTTGTCGCCCGTTTTGGCATCGATGCCGAGGGGGCACTGACACACCAGGAGAACACCCCGCTCGACACCAACCTGGCCTACATCGAGACGAGCACCGACGACACCCATCTCTTGTGCGCCTCGTTCATCGATCACCACGTCAGCACCCACTTAATCGACGAACAGAAGCGCATCGCCCCCGAAGCGTCGTACCGCCAGAGTATCGAGAAGGCGCACGCGCTGTGCATCACGCCTGGCGGTAAAAGCCTTTTGGGCACGAGCCTGGGAAAAGACGTGATCTATCAATGGACGCCCTCTTCCGAGCGCACACCGGGCGAGCTTCTCGAAGGAGCGAGCGTGACGCAACTCGCGCTCGAGGCCGGCACCGGTCCGCGCCACATTGCCTGCCACCCTACCCAGCCCGTCGCCTACGTGATCGGCGAGCATAACGGCACGCTCAGCGTCGTGCGCTACGGCGAGCACTCGCTTGCGCTCTTGCAGACGGCGCACCTGGCCGAGCAGCCCGAGCCGTTCCAGGCCGCGGACGTACATCTCACCCCGGACGGGCGCTTTCTCTACGCTTCGGAAAAGGCGACCTCGACGCTGCACCTTTTCACGATCGCCCCGGATGCCAGCATCACGTTTCGACACCGCTTTCCGACGGAGAACCGCCCACGCGGCTTTGCCATCACCGCGGATGGCCGTCATCTGATCGCCGCCGGTCAGTTTTCCCATCACATCGCAAGTTACCGCATCGACCCCGAAAGCGGTCACCTTACCCTGGTCGACCGTCTGCCCGTAGGCCAGAGCCCAGACTGGATCGAGATCGCCTGATCCCATGCGTTCGGGCGAGAAAAGTTTGCATGCTACTTTGAGCTAATATTGAGCCATAAACATACTATGTATTATTTTTAAAGCTGCATTCCGCTTAGGTTTGTGGCCCTCCATCGTATTCGAATTCAGTAACGCCCCTCGATACAAGGCTTGACCATGACAAGAAAAGCAGCGCTGGCACTTACCCTTTTCGCGCCGATACTCGGCGTTTCCACCGCCCAGGCGGACGATCCTTCGACCCTCACCTGGCAAGGCATCACCTTCGGTCAATCCACCGACTTGAACTTCGGCTCGACCATCCTGCCGGAGAAAGTCGGCACCAATGAAGTGACCCACGATGGCGAGCCCGTGTCACCCGGACCGCTGCTCGATCACGTGGTGATCGAGAGCCGTGGCGGCAAGCTGGCCAACTCCCACGAAGGCGGCACCTTCTACTACACCACCCTGCCGACCGATCAAAACTTCGTGCTGACGGCAACGCTGACCCTGGAGCAGCTGGGCCCGGAAACCGGCGCCACGCCCAACCGCCAGGAAGGCGCCGGCATCATCGCCCGCGACGTGATCGGTGCCCCGCGTGCCGAACCGCAGCCGCAGGGCCATGAGGAATTTCCCGCTGCCTCCAACATGGTCATGAATCTGCTGCGCTCGCACACTCGCGAAAACGACGGGTTGGCCAACGCCACGGCGGTCTACCGCGAAGGCATTCAGGACCCTTGGGGCAATCCTGGCAACCTCATGAGCCGCGAGGATTACGTCGAGGCTTTGCCTTACGGTGAGGCGCAGACCTACCGCATGAGTCTCGAGCGCGGCGACGGGCACTTCGTCGTCACGCTCGACGATGGCGACGAGGTCCATCGTTACGAGCTCGACGACGCGCCGGCCAGCCTGGTCCAGGTGCAGGACCCGGACAACCAGTACGTCGGCTTCTTCGCCGCGCGCAACGCGCGCTTGAGCGTTGCCGATATCGATCTCGAACTCACGCCGGCGGACACCCACCCGGGCGACGCCTACCAGGCGCCGCAGACACCGCTGGTCTGGTCGATCGCCTCGCCGGAGCGCGCCAGTACGCCGAACTACACCTTCCAGGCCCTGGCCAACTACGCCGGCACTTTCAGCCTGAGCCAGAACGGCCAGCCCGTGGGCGAAGATCAAGACGTCGAGGCGGGCAGCCTCTTCAGCGCGGCGCTTGAGATCGACGAACCGACAGAGCTCGAGGTCACCTTCCAGCCCGACGAAGGCCCCGACAGCGAGCTGCAACGCCGCGCCCTCACCCTCGAGCCCGCACGCGTGGCCGACCCCATGAACCTGCACGTCTCACCAGAGGGTCGAGCCGGTGAAGCGGGCGATCAGGAAAACCCGCTGGACCTGGCCTCGGCGCTGGCGCTGGTCGCCCCCGGCGGCACCATCCACCTGGCCGGCGGCGAGTACGGCGCCATCGAGATCCCGCTCGAGGTCAGCGGCAGCCCCGGCGCACTCAAGCGCCTGACCGGGGAAGGCGCCGAGGTGCGCTTCACCGGCATGGTCTCGCACAACGCCCATTACTGGCAGCTCGACCATCTCGAGGTCGCCGGCGAGCGGCTGATCGTTCACGGCAGCCACAACGTGTTCGAGCACATCGTGACCCACAGCGCGCCGGACACCGGCTTTCAGATCACCTCCCCCGAGGATGTCGGCCGCGCCCTGTGGGCGAGCCACAACACGGTTCGCCATAGCGAAAGCTACAACAACCGGGACGCTTCGGGCATCAACGCCGACGGTTTCGCCGCCAAGATGCGCATCGGTGACGGCAACCGCTTCGAGCACTGCCTGTCGCACCACAACATCGACGACGGCTGGGATCTGTTCAACAAGGTCGAGGACGGCCCCAACGGCGCGGTCACCATCACTCACTCCATCGCCTTCAACAATGGTCAGACCCTCGACTCGGAGCGTACCGGCGGCAACATCGGCAACGGCTTCAAGCTCGGCGGTGAAGGGCTGCCGGTGGATCACCATGTCGAGCGCAACCTCTCCTTCGACAACGGCATGGACGGCTTTACCGACAACTTCAACGCCGGCGCCTTGACCATCGCCGACAACGTGGCCATCGACAACGACCGCTTCAACTTCATCGTTCGCCAGAGCCCTTACGGCGACCAGCTCGAGCCGGCGCACCTCTCCGGCAACGTCTCGCTGCATCTGGAAAGCCCCAGCCAGTACAGCGATAGCGTTCACGGCACCATTGACGACGACAACGTGTTCATCGGTGATGACGACAGCGGCTCGAACGCCGCACCTTACGACGAGGCGACCCTGGAGAAGATCCGGGCGCTGCTTCGCGAGTCTCCTGAAACCCTGGAAGAGCACCGTCGCCGGGCCCTGGCGCTGCAGCAGATCGTCTTCGCAGAGTGAACGAGAAACGAGGCCGGAGGGCAGCGTCCGCCTGACGGCTTCGACAGCACGTCGATGGTCATGTCTCAAGAACAAGAGCAACCCAATGAACATGTCGAACCGTAACCCCCTTGCCCTGGCCGGCTGCGTGCTGGCCCTGACAAGCTGCCTGCAGGTCAATGTCGCCATGGCCGAGCCACTCTCGCAACACGCGGTCTACCCCTTGTGGGACGGGCCGCCCGAAGGTACGCCCGCCGAACTCTCACCCACGATCAGCGAACGCTCTCGAAGCCTTTTCGCCCCCGACCGGGCGCTGACCGGCATCAACGAGCCCAGCCTCACGGCCTGGGTGCCCGAGCACCCCAACGGCGCCGCGATCATTATCGCGCCCGGCGGCTCCTATCGGCGCGTGGTGCTGGACAAGGAGGGCATCGAGATCGCCAGGGCGCTGGCGCCTCTGGGCGTGACCAGCTTCCTGCTGACCTATCGCCTGCCGGGCGAAGGCCACGAGAATCGCGCCGATGCGCCGCTGGCCGACGCCCAGCGGGCGGTGCGCCTCGTGCGTCGCCAGGCCGCCGAGTGGAACCTCGACCCCGACCGAATCGGGTTTCTGGGCTTTTCCGCCGCCGGCCATCTCGGCGCGTCACTTGCCACCGGGTACGACCGCGCCGCCTACACGCTGGATGACGCCGAACAGGCGGTTTCCGCGCGCCCCGACTTCGTGGCGCTGGTCTACCCGGTCGTCACCATGCAGGACGAGGCGGTCCATGCGGGCTCCCGCGAGGCGCTTCTGGGCGAGGCGCCTTCCGCGGAGCAAAAGCAGGCCCAGTCGCCGGAGGAGCACGTCGACTCACGCACCCCCGAGACGTTCATCGTTCACGCCGACGACGACCCGTCGGTCTCTTCGATGAACGCCATCGCCTTCTACAGCGCCCTGCACCAGGCGGGAGTGAAGGCCGAGCTTCACGTCTACCGCGATGGCGGCCACGGCTTCGGCATCGCCGGCGCGGGTGACCTGCCGGTGGCGGGCTGGCCCGACCTGCTGGCGAGCTGGCTCGAGAGGATCGATGTGCTGCCCGCGGCGCGTTCTGAAAGCGAGGAGCTACGATGAAACGCTCGATGAAACGCTTGTCGATTCCCGCCCTGCTGCTCGTCGCCGCACAGGCGGCGCTGGCCGACCCGCAAGGCGTCACCGATGACAATCTGCCGCTCTTTTACCAGGCGCTCAAGGAGCGCATGAGCTTCCCGCTCGCCTATGAAGGCGGCGATCCCGCCGTCTGGCGCGAGCAGACGCTTCCCCAGGTACGCGCTAGCATCCTGCCCTACACCGCCTCACGCCCTTTTGAAGCCGAGCTCATCGACGAGGTCGACCGGGGAAGCTACCTGGCGCGTCGCATCGCCTTCAACGTCAGCGACGAAAGCCGCGTGACGGCACTGCTGCTGGTGCCCAAGGGTGAAGGGCCGTTTCCGGCGGCGCTGATGCTTCACGATCACGGCTCGCGTTTCGATATCGGCAAGGAAAAATGGATCGCGCCCTGGTACGACGACCAGCGGCTGGAGTCGGCCAACGAATGGGCCGACCGGTTCTTCTCGGGCAGATTCCCGGGCGAGGAACTGGCCGAGCGCGGCTACGTCGTGCTGGCCACGGACGCGCTCGGCTGGGGGGATCGCGAAGGCAACGGCTACGAGGCGCAGCAGGCGCTGGCTGCCAACCTGTTCAACCTGGGCTCTTCGCTGGCGGGGCTGATCGCCCTCGAGGATACGCGCGCAGCGGCGTTTCTGGCAGAGCTTCCCGACACCGACCCGGGCAGGATAGCGGCGGTCGGCTTCTCGATGGGCGCGTTCCGGGCATGGCAAGTGGCCGCGCTCTCCCCGCACATCAGTGCCACCGTCGCCAACGCCTGGATGGCGCAGGCAAAGGGGCTGATGGTGCCGGGCAACAACCAGCTGCGCGGCCAGTCGGCCTTCAACATGCTGCACCCTTCCCTGCTCCGGCTGCTCGACTTTCCCGACGTGGCGGCGCTAGCGGCGCCCGCGCCCATGCTCGTCTACGCCGGTGAAGAGGATACGCTGTTTCCGCCCAGCGCGGTCGAGGGCGCCATGGCGCGCATGCATGACGTCTGGAGCGCCCATGGCGCCGAGGAGCATCTGACGACGCGCCTGTGGGAAGACAAGGGGCACGTCTTCACCGCCGACATGCAGGACGCCGCCTTCGAGTGGCTCGATGCAAAGCTCAGATAGCCTCGGCTGACATCGCCAGACTCTTGATATGACTTGAGTCCTGGTATGGCTTGATGATCCAGCGGCCGGCGCCTCACAGGCGCCGGCCTTTCTCGCTCGTTCTCACTCGCGGCTGAAGGCGTGCTCGAGAAGCTCCCGAGTATAGGGGTGGGTCACGTTGCCCTCGACCAGGTCGTCCCGGGAGACGATCTCGACGATTTGGCCGGCCTGCATGACGGCAACCCGCTCGCACAGGTGGGCGATGACGCCTAGATCGTGGGAGACCATCAGGTAGGTGAGCTGGTGGCGCTGATGCAGCGACGCCAGCAGGTTGAGGATTTCCGCCTGCACCGAAACGTCCAGGGCCGAGGTCGGCTCGTCGAGCAGCAAAATGCTCGGGTCCATGATGATCGCTCGGGCGATGGCCACGCGCTGGCGCTGGCCGCCGGATATCTGGTGGGGGTAGCGCGGCAGAAACGACGCGTCGAGCCCCACGTCCGTGAGTGCCTTCTCGATGCGCTCCGCCCTGTCGGCCACACCCTTGATCGCCAGGGGTTCGCTCAGGATCTTGCGTATCGTGTGCCGCGGATGCAGCGCGCCGAAAGGATCCTGGAACACCATCTGCAGGGTATCACTGCGCTTTTTGGGCGGCGTGTCGGCGATCGAGCGCCCCTCGATCTCGATCGCGCCTTCCCAGCCCTGGAACTGCCCCGCCAGGCACTTGAGAATGCTGCTCTTGCCCGAGCCGGATTCGCCGACGAGCCCGAAGCATTCGCCCTTTCCTATCTCGAGGGAGATGTCGCTCAGGATGCGCTTGCGCCGGGTGAAGGTCGAGACGTCGAAGGAGAGCGAGTCGATGGCGATCATGGCGCACCTCCCTGGGCGAGCCAGGCAGGATCGCGGGTCATCACCGGAAGCGTTGCCCGGCGGTGACGCAGGCTCGGCAGCGACTCCATCAGTCCCCGCGTGTAGGGATGCGAGGCGTTGGCGAGATCACTCGCCTTGATCGATTCGACCACCTGGCCGCTGTACATCACCAGCACGCGGTCGCAGAACTTCTTGACCAGGTTGAGATCGTGGCTGATGAAGATGAGGCTGATGTTCTTCTTCTCGATGAGCCGGGTGAGGATATCGAGCACGTCCTGCTGCACGGAGACGTCGAGCGCCGAGGTGGGCTCGTCGGCGATGATGATGTCGGGCTCGGGAATCACCATCATGGCGATCATTACCCGCTGCCCCATCCCGCCGGAGATCTCGTGCGGGTACTGATCGAAAACGTGCTCGGGATCGCTGATGCTGACCTCGCGCAGCATGTCGAGCGCTGCCTCCCGGGCGGCCTGGCGCGAGATGCGCCGATGCACGCGCAGCGCCTCGGCGATCTGGTCGCCCACGCTCACCACCGGGTTCAACGAGAACTTCGGGTCCTGCATGATCATCGAGATATGCTGGCCGCGAATGGTGCGCATCGCCTTTTCGCTGCAGGTGAGCAGGTCTTGATCGCGAAACGCGAGCCGCTCGGCGCGGACCTGGGTGGAGGGCGAGTTGAGGCGCAGGATCGCCTTGCCCACCGTCGACTTGCCCGACCCCGACTCGCCGACGATGGCCAGCTTCTCGTTGTTCAGGGTGAACGAGACGTCGCGCACCGCGTGCTTGGCGCCGTCATCGGTACGAAACGTGACGTTGAGTTTTTCGACTGTCAGTACGCTCATGGGTACTCCTCACTCGGTGCGGGGGTCGAGAAGATCGCGCAGGCCGTCGCCCAGCAGGTTGAAGGCCAGGCTGACCAGCATGATGGCGGCGCCGGGAAAGGCGACCAGCCACCAGCTTTCGAGCATGTAGCTGCGCCCGGTGGAGATCATCGCCCCCCACTCGGGAAGCGGCGGCTGGGCGCCCAGGCCCAGAAAGCCCAGCGCGGCGGCGGTCAGGATCACCGTCGCCATGTTCATGGTCAGGCGCACGATCAACGACGGCAGGCACATGATGGCGATGTAGTGAAACAGGATGCGCGCGGCGCTGGCGCCCTGGAGCTGCGCGGCCACCACATAATCCGATTTGCGAAAGGTCATCGTCTCCGCCCGGGCCAGGCGCGCTACCGGCGGCCAGGAGGTCAAGGCGATGGCGATCACCGCATGCTCGAGGCCAGGCCCCAAAGCGGCCACGAACGCCAGCGCCAGCACCAAGCTCGGAAACGAGATGAAGATATCGGTGATGCGCATGAAGACGCTGTCGACCCAGCCGCCGAAGTAGCCGGACACGGTGCCGATCAGAAGCCCGATGGGGCCCACGATGATGGTGACCAGGAAGATGATGTAGAGCGTCACCCGCGAGCCGTAGACGATGCGACTGAAGATGTCGCGGCCGTACTCGTCGGTGCCGAACCAGTGCGCCGCAGACGGTGCCGAAAGAACCCGAGAAAGATCCTGGACCAGCGGGTCGTGGGTGGCGATCCACGGCGCGGCCATCGCCAGTATCAACAGCACGGCGACGATCACCACCCCCGAGGCACTGAGCGGGTTGCGACACAGTTTTCGGAAGGACTTGAGAAAGGCCGCGCCCTTGCCCGGCATCACGCCGGCCCGAGGGCTCAGGGGAAAGTCCGCGTGACGCAGCGTTTGCTGATTCTTCATGAGCGGGTCCTCGGATCGAACAGCGTGTAAAGGACATCGGAGAGCAGGTTCAGGAACACGAACACCAGCCCGATGAACAGCACCGATGCCATGACCGCGTTCATGTCACCCATCAGGAGGCTATCGGTCAGGTACTGCCCGAAGCCGGGCCAGGCGAAGACGGTCTCGATCAGTACCGCTCCTTCCAGCAGGCCGCCATAGGCTAGCGCCACGATGGTCAAAAGCTGAACGCGAATGTTCTTGAAGGCGTGCTTCCAGATCACGCTGCGCTCGGAAAGCCCCTTCACCCGCGCGGTCTTGATGTACTCCTGGGAGAGCTGCTCGAGCATGAAGCTGCGCGTCATGCGCCCGAGAAAGGAGACCGAGTTGAGCCCGAGGATCAGCGCCGGCAGGGCGATATGGCGCAGGGCGCTGAAGAACGCCTCGAGGTTGCCCGACAGCAGCGTGTCGATCAGGTAGAAGCCGGTGTAGCTTTCGAACATGCCGTCATAGGCAAAGCCGATACGCCCCGCGGCACCGGCCCAGTTGAGCCAGGCGTAGAAGACGATCAGCCCGACCATGCCGACCCAGAACACCGGTGTCGAGTAGCCGAACAGCGTGATCAGGCGGGTCAGGTGATCGCCCAAGCGCCCGCGGTGGGTCGCGGCGTACACGCCGAGCGGAATCCCCAGCCCCACGCCGACCAGGATCGCCACTGTGGCAAGCTCGATGGTCGCCGGCAACACCCTGAGAATGTCGTCGACGACCGGGCTTCCGGTCAGGATGGCGCGGCCGAAGTCGCCGGACAGCATCGCCTGCAGGTAGTACTGGTACTGAACCCAGACGGGCCGGTCGAGCCCCATCTCGCGGAACACCTGCTCGTAGGTCGAGGAATCGGCGTCCGGGCCGACGACGGCCAGCACCGGATCGATGGGCATCAGCCGCCCGATGATGAAGGTCATCGTCAGAAGGCCGAACAGGGTGATCGCAATAACGCCCAGCTTTCTCAATAGGCCCAGATAGCGGGATCTTGTCATTATTGTCAGCTCCTTTTCGCGGTAGGTGGGGTCACTCGCGGGTTTTGGTGACGCTGCGCAGCCGGGTCATCGCCGAAGGATCGTCGCGATAACCTTCGACCTGCCCCCCCACGACCACGGTGTTGATCATCTGCGAGAAGGGAAAAAGCGCCCCGACATCCTCCTCGTAGATCGACTGGACCTCGGCGTAGAGCGCGTTCTGCACGTCGCTGTCCGCCTCGGCCACCGCCTCGGTGATCAGCTCGTTGATGCGCGTGTTCTGATAACCGGTACGCCAGCCCTGGAAATTGGTCAGCCGCGCTTCGTCGGAGTTGTCCGGGTTGAGCAGCAGCGGGGTGAGGTTGGAGTCCGGGTGCGGGGCGAAGCCGCCGCCGCCACGCCCCACGATGATGTCGAAGCGGCGGTCGCGCATCGCCCCGTAGACCTGGTTGCCGGTGCCGCTGAGAATCTCGGCGTTGATGCCGATACGCTCCAGGCTGCTTTGCAGGTTGATCGCCACGTTGATGAACGGGGATTCGTTGAGCGCGCGGATCGTCGTCGTGAAGCCGTTGGGGTACCCGGCTTCGGCCATCAGCGCCCGCGCCTCTTCCGTCGTCAGCGAGTACATGGGCTCGGGCAGGGTCGCCGGCAGGCCGAGCTTCACCGGGCGTTGGTGGAAGATGCCGTAGTACGGCATGATGCTGTCGTTGATGCCTGCGTAGTTGATCGTTCCACGGATCGCCCTTCTGACCCGCTCGTCGGCGAGAATGTCGTTGTTCATGCTGACCGCGACGTAATAGAGCGTGCCGCGCTGGGTCGTCTGGATCTCCAGTTGCTCGGCGTTCTCGAGCGAGCGAATGTCCGGCACCGACATGCCGATGGCGACGTCGAGATCCCCGCGCTCGATCATCAAGCGCATCGTCTGCGACTCCTTCAAGTTGCGCATCACCACCCGCTCGATCACCGGCGTCTCGCCCCAGTAGCGGTCATTTTTCGCCATCACGATCCGGTCCTGGGGAATCCACTGACCCAGCACGAAGGCGCCGCTTCCGGCGGCATTGGTGGTGAGCCAGCGGTTCCCCCAGTCGCCCTCGTGTTCGTGAGCCATCACTTCCTGCTGGTCGAGGATGAACGCGCTCGGGCTGGTCGCCAGGGTATACATCACGAGCTTGGGATCGAGCTGGCGGGGAAAGGCGATCTCGAGCTCGTGCTCGCCGGTCTGCGTGACCAACTGTGCAACGTTCTCCCGGGTGAAGCCCAGCGCCTTCCAGGTGGTGGCCAGCGCCAGATTGAGGTCCAGCACCCGCTCGATGCTCCACACCACGTCGGCGGCGGTCAGCGGATTACCCGAATGGAACTCCACGTCGTCGCGCAGCGTGAAGGTGATCGCCATGCTGTCATCGGCAACTTCCCAGTCGGTGGCGAGCGCCGGGTGGATGACGGTCGGGTCCGCCACATCGAGTTCGATGAGCGTGTCGTAAAGGTTCGCGTTGACGAAGGCGATGTCGTTGCCCGTGGCCGCCGCCGGATCCAGCGACAGGATGTTGCTCATCTTCAGGGCGATGATCAGTTGATCGCTTGGCGTATTGGCGCTTGCGCTGGCGGTCAGCCATAGCCCCAGCAGGCCGATCAGGCATCTTTTCAAAAGGGCCATACCCTACTCCAGTACGGTTGATGGATAGTGGTTGTCGTTATAGTGATCGTGGTCGTCGCCCAGGTACTGTCGCGTTCCGCGTTGCGGTCAATTCGATAACGCTCGTGACCACCACCAGCCAACGACGGGTACCGCGGATGGGCAGCGTTACATTAGAAATATTTTTATTCTTCAACGAGTAACGCTATTGGTAATACATAATATGTTCTATACCGTAATGAACTTCTTCGTACCCGGCACTTAGCCATTAGTCTATCCGGCGTGTTTCGCGTGACCGGGGCGGGCCGGATACGGGCCACGCGCATAAAAAAGGCCATCCTGCAGCGAGCTACAGGATGGCCAACTCCCCCATGAACGATACGCGTCTTGCAGACGATCAAAAGCGTCAGTTGCGCTCTTCGAGCGCGTAGGCGGCGAGCGCCTCGCGGTCGATCTCTATGCCCAGGCCGGGCGCCTCGGGAATCACTACCCTGCCCTCCTGGTGCTCCAACGGCGTCTTGACGACGGCCTGGCGAAACGGATTTTCGGTGCGATCGAACTCCATGATCGGCTCGAGCGGCGTGCGGCGCGGCGGATTGGGCGGGAGGGCAGCCATGAACTGCAAACTGGCCGCCAGGCACACTGCGGTTCCCCATACATGGGGCACCAGGCGTACGCCATG
>NZ_JAMZBD010000004.1:0-21518 GCF_024158685.1 Halomonas sp. 707D4
CCGGTACGCGCTGCTCGGCGTAGACGCCGATCCCGTCGGCGGCGAGACCGATCGAGCGAGTGCGGTCGAAGTAGATCGACTGCGGCAGCAGAATGCTGGGCCGGGTGAAGGCCATGTCGCGGGTCTGGTTGTACAGGCCGAACGGGTTCTTGAAGCGCCCGGCCTGAACGCCCAGCGTGCGGTCGTGACTTGAGGTCAGCTGGTAGTCGACCACGCCGTAATCGAGGGTAGGCTTGGCGTCGCTGCCTTCGCCTCCCGCGCGGCGGCTCAAGACCTGCGCTGCCAGCAGCACGTTGGGATAGGGGCGAAGGGAGGCATTGAGCCCGAGCTCGGTGTATTCGGCACTGCCGGCGCCCGTGCTGCTGGGGCCGAAGAAGTCGTTGTCGTCGGTGACGACCAGCGCCTGGCTCAAGAATCCATGCAGTTGAGCCGTCTGCAGCGTGTCGTTTGCAAGACCCTTGGTCGCTGTAAAGGCGGTCACGCCGATACACAAGAGCGTAGCGACACTACCGTCATTCCACCGAAATGACTTGGATCGCGTCATCCAGATAGGCCCTCTCGAGATACCCCAGTGCGCCGGGTGTCGTGGCTAGTTTGTCGTGCATTTCAGTCAGGCTGCGAACGCTATGGGGTGCCTGCCCCATGCCCGAGAACACCATGCGATCCCAGGCGAGCTGGAGCTGGTGCGGGTAGACGTTCAACTGTTCCTTGGCAAAGCGCGCATGAACCGGGTCACGATTGGGGAGCACGAAGACCTGGATGGCGCGACCGTCCGGCCAGGTACGCTGGCGCATGGCGAAGATGGCGCGGGTGGTGTCGCGGCTCATGCTTTGCAGGGCGACATCCGGATGGGCGACCACCAGTATCTCGTCGTCGGATGTCTGCGCCTGTGCCTGGCTCACGCACACGCCCCACACCAGCAGGTGCCCAAGGGCGTACCTCAGCGCACGTTTCAGAAGGGCGGGTATCGCTTGGCGACTCATCGAAGGGTGCATCTTGCCCATCGAGCGTTGAGCGTCCGGCGCCGTCGAGTGCGCAGCGGGAACCCGGTTTTTATAACTTTATCAACGTTGATTATGACCGCTCCCTAAGCGCTTTTCATTAGTTTGCTGGTCAAGGAGCTTAACCACTTTTAGCCCGCGTGGAAACGCGCAATAAGACATAAAACCAGCGTATCTCTGAGCATAGACACAAGGCGTGAGTGTGGGTAGCGCCATGCAAGGCAACGTGCGGTTCCAGGCGCTACACTTAAGCCATCAACGCTTGAGGAGAACCACCATGGCAGGAGGATGGGCCAGAGACGGCGCCGAACACGAGCAGATGGAAAGCACGCTGGAAGAGGGCGTCGAGTGGGCGCGTAGCCAGCTTCCCCAAGGCGAAAGCCGAAAGCGCTGCGAAGAGTGCGACGAACCGATTCCCGAGGCGCGGCGCAAGGCCATGCCGGGCGTCAGGCTATGCATCGCCTGCCAGGCCGAGCACGACAAGACGACCTCTCGGACAAGCGGCTACAACCGTCGCGGCAGCAAGGATAGCCAGCTGCGCTGACACGCCGTCGACTAGAACACCTTACAAGGACATTCCGATGCAACGACGACCCCTCTGGTCTCGCGTGCTGCTGCACGTCGCCATCGCGCTGGTGGCGGGTATCCTCCTGGGCAGCATCATCCAGACCCAGGTCAACCTGGCGGCGCTGGCCCGCATGGGCGTGGAGATATCCCCGGCGCGGCGCATCGCCACCACGCTTTGGGATCTGGTGACCTTCTCGCCGATCTACGCGCTGCTGTTCTCGGTAGGATTCCTCGTTTCCCAGGCCGTGGCGCTGACCATTTCGCGCCTGGTACTGCACGGTCGCTACCGCTTGGCGCTGTGCCCGCTGCTCGCCATCGTGGCGCTGTTCGCCACGCTCCATATCGTCAACCACTTCGCGCCCATGCCCACGCTGGTGGCGGCCACGCGCACCACCTTCGGGCGCGTCGCCATGCTGGCAAGCGCCGGTTTCGCCGGGCTGCTGCTCGCGCTGCTGCGCGGCCGAGGCCATCGCCACCGGGGAACCCATCTTGCCGGGACGGCGATGCTGGCGCTGGGGGCGGGTCTTGCCGGTCTGGCGCCTTCGCCGCCGGCGCTTGCCCAGGTCGACGCGCCCGCTTATCGGCTGGAGGTCCTGACCGAAGGGCTCGAGCACCCCTGGTCGCTGGCGTTCCTGCCCGAGGGGCGCATGCTGGTGACCGAGCGCCCCGGGCGCCTCTGGTTGCTCGACGCCCAAGGGCAGCGGCTTGACGAGATCGAGGGCGTACCGAAGGTGTTCGCCTCGGGCCAGGCAGGGCTCTTCGACGTGCTGGTTTCACCACAGGAGGACCAGCTCGATCGACTCTTTCTCAGCTACGCCTGCGGCGAGCTCGCCGCCAACCACACCTGCCTCGCCCGCGCACGACTGGACGACGGCGCGCTCAGCGAGGTGGAGGAGATCTTTCGTACCCATCCCGCCAAGCGCGGTGCCGCCCACTATGGCGGTCGGCTGGCCTGGCTCGGCGATGGCACGCTGCTGCTCACCCTGGGCGACGGCTTCGACTACCGTGAACAGGCCCAGAACCTTCAAAGCCATCTCGGCAGCCTCGTGCGCTTGAATACCGATGGCAGCGCCGCGCAGGACAACCCCTTCGCGGGCGAAACCGACGCTCGCCCGGAGATCTACTCCATCGGCCACCGCAACGTGCAAGGGCTGGTGGTAGCCGGTGATGGTCGCGTCATCGCCCACGAGCACGGCCCGCGCGGCGGCGACGAGATCAATCTCGTCACGCCCGGCGCCAACTACGGCTGGCCCATCGCCACCACCGGGCTCGACTACACCGGCGCCCGGGTCACGCCTTTCACAGAATACCCGGGCACCGAGCCGCCGCTTCTCGAGTGGACGCCTTCGATCGCGCCGTCGGGCATGACGCTCTACGACGGCGATCTGTTTCCCGCCTGGCGGGGGAATCTCTTCGTCGGCTCTCTGGTCGATCACGAGGTGCGCCGCGTCACGCTCGATGCCGACGCTACCCGGGCCGAGGACGTGGAAGGGCTGTTCGGCGAGCTCGACGAGCGGATCCGCGACGTGCGCACCGGACCGGACGGGGCGCTCTATCTGCTGACCGACAGCCCGGAAGGCCAACTGGTGCGCGTCGTGCCCGCGTCACCCTGAGCCGGTTTGCGCTTTGAGTCACCGCGACTAAAGTCAAAGGGGGTGTCCGCATCCGCTTCAGGAACGATCATCGACAAGGAGGTTTACATGAAACCCATCAATTCCTTCGATCCGACACGCCGCAAGGTGGTGGGTGGCCTTGCCACCGGCATGGCCGCCGCCATGGCCACGCCTGCTTTCGCCCAATCTTCCTCGAGCCAGAGCGCTGCGTCGAGCGGGGCGGGTGACAGTAGTGGTGGCGACGGTTCGCTGTTGAACAAGCAAGACCCCACAAGCCAGTACCCGGCGCCGCCGTTCGCCAACCAGCCCCAGGAGTGGCCGGGCCTGGCGGGCGACATGGACCCACGCCCGGACCACGGAGAAGAGAGCTATAAAGGCAGCGGCCGCCTGCAAGGGCGCCGCGCGCTGATCACCGGCGGTGACTCCGGCATCGGCCGCGCCGCGGCGATCGCCTACGCCCGTGAAGGGGCTGACGTGGCGATCAACTACCTCGAGGCGGAGGAGTCCGACGCGCGCGAGGTGATCGAGCTGATCGAGGCCGAAGGGCGTACCGCCGTGGCGATCCCGGGAGACATTCGCGACGAGGCCTTCTGCCGCGAACTGGTCGAGACCGCCGTGGAGCGTCTAGGGGGCCTGGACATCCTGGTCAACAACGCCGCGCGTCAGCAGTGGAAGCCGTCGATCACCGATATCTCCCATGACGACTTCGACGCCACCATGAAGACCAACCTCTACGCCATGTACTGGATCACCCAGGCGGCCATGGAGCACCTGGAGGCGGGAGCGGCGATCATCAATACCTCGTCGGTGGTCGCCTATGATCCGCCGAAGATCCTGCTCGACTACGCGATGACCAAGTCGGCGATCATCGCCTTCACCAAGGCGCTCGCCAAGCAGGTTGCCGAGCAGGGCATTCGCGTCAATGCCGTCGCCCCCGGCCCGTTCTGGACGCCCCTGCAGCCCAGCGGCGGCCAGCCCGACGAGGCGGTCGAAAGCTTCGGCGAGGACACCCCCTTCGGTCGCCCGGGCCAGCCGGTGGAGCTTGCTGGGGTCTACGTGCTGCTGGCTTCCCAGGAATCGAGCTTCACCACGGGCCACGTGTACGGCGCGGCAGGCGGTAGCGGCCAGCCCTGAATCCTGTTCGGCCTGCGGGGCGCGATGATATATAATCAAGCGCTTAATTATTTCCACCCGCAGGCCCTCGATGGTTCGAATTCTCTACTCTCTTCACACCGAAAACCGCGAGTTCGTTCATCGCCGAATCACCACCGACCGTTTCGACAAGGCCTGCGACATCATCGACCAGTACCCCTGGGCCCGCGAGATCGCGCTGTTCGACGAGCAGGGCGCCGGTGGCGGTTTCGAGTTTCTGCTCGGCGAGCGCCAGGGGCTTCACGCGCACTACCAGTTCGTGCCCATCGAACAGCGCCAGGGCCTGCTCATGCTCAACGTGGTCGCCCGCCAGGGCCTGCTCAAGTGGCTAGGGCGCCGATCGCTGACCCGCGATTTCCACCTCGTCACCGCCGACACCGCCAAACATCATGTTCAGGAGCTGTTCGAGCATTCGATCGATGGCATTTTCGATAAGCACTGGCCGTTCAAGAGCTGAGGAGAACGGCCTGGCATCGCAGGGTGATCACTCGTCGTCATGGCGGCTTGCACTGTCCTTGAGTAACGAGTTTGTTGCTTGGGTATCTTCGAAGGTTTCTAGATGGGGGCGGGCCGGTTGCGACGAATGCCGCAGGCGGCCCACCAGCCTTATTCGGTCAACTCGATCAGTCGATCCGCGTAATCGGTGAACAGGCCATTAACGCCCCAGCCGATCAGATGCTGCATTTCATCGATGTCGTTGACCGTATAGACGTGAACCGCCAGGCCGTTGTCCTGGGCCTGCTGGACGAACGCCTCGCCGATGACCGGCTCGTCATCAAACAGGTAGTTGGTGCCGAGCCCTACGGCGTAGTCGGCCACGGCCTGGAAGTCTGCGTCGGTGATCTCGTCCGGGCTCGGGGTGACGCCGGTCCACTCCGTCAGACGGCCGTCGTTTTCTGCGTCCGGGGAGTACCACACCAGCTGGATCAGCGGGATGTCGGCGTTCAGCTCGTGAATCTTCAGAAGGCTCTCCTGATCGAAGGACTGGATCAGCACGCGGCCGGTCTCGATCATATCGAACGCTTCCAGCCGGCGCACCAGCCCCTCTTCCACGCCCGGGTTGAGTTCCGGCGACTTGGTTTCCAGGTAATACCGCGCGTCCTGGCCGAAGCGGTCGAACACTTCTTCCAGCGTCAGGATCTGTGCGCCTTCGAACGCTTCATCGGCGAGCTCGGGGTTCTCCTCGTTGAACCAGCTGCCGGCGTCGAGCGCCTTCAGCTCGGCGAGGGTATGGTCGTTGATGTGGCCCTCGCCGTTGCTGGTGCGCTCGAGCGTGTCGTCGTGAAAGGCGACCAGCTCGCCGTCGGCGGTCATCTGGATATCCAGCTCCAGATAATCCACACCCCAGCCATGGGCGAGTTCGAGCGCTGCCATGCTGCTTTCCGGCGCGTGGCCGCTGGCACCGCGGTGGGCGATGACTTGGAACGACTCGAGATCCTTTAGCTGCTGCGAAAGCGCCGAGGTACCAGCCTGGGCGGTTTGGGAAACGATAAGAGCGCCAGCAAAAAGACTTAAGGGTAAGGCAAGTGTTACGTGATATTTCATGAAAACTCCCTTTTTCTCATTAAGAGCTTAAACGAGTGATCGATGACCCTACCCGGTTTCTCACGTCATTCCAAACGACGGATTGGCGCTTAGCGTTGTGTTATTCGTTCGACGAGACCAGTAAGCGGGCGCCGGGGCCTTCCTCGGCCAGGTGATCGTCCGGGTTGCGCAGCGGGCAGTCGGCAAGAGATAGGCAGCCGCAGCCAATGCAGCGATCCATCTGGTTGCGTAGCTGCATCAGGCTTTCCATTCGGCGATCGATCTCCTCGCGCCAGGTGGCCGTTATCACCTGCCAGTCTGCCGCACTCAACTGGCGATCAGACGGAATCGAATCCAAGTGCTGTTTGGTCATCGCCAGCGGAATACCGGCGCGCTGGGCGATACGAATCACCGCAATACGACGCAGCACGCTTCGCGGGTAACGGCGCTGATTGCCGCTGGTGCGCCAGGACGCTATCAGTCCCTTAGACTCGTAGAAGTGAAGTGTCGATATTCGCACGCCGCTGCGCCTGGCGACGTCGCCAACGGATAGGTCTGTAGCCATCAAGCGTTAAAACCTCGAGTTTACAAAAGATATTTTGAGAAATTCCTCTTTAATAAGGCAGCTCGGATCAAAAATAAACCTGTTGACCTCAACTATAGTCGAGGTTTTAGCCTTGTTCCGTGGCTGTCGTCACCACAGCCAATCTAAATGTCTTTCACCCAAAGGAGTGACTGCTGATGAAAGCTTGGTACAAGGAAACCCTTCAGACCCCGCTGCGCTGCGTCGAGCGCCCCGACCCGCAATGCCGGCCCGGGTCGGTCATCGTGGATGTGCGAGCGGTTCACGTGCCCGCCTACTTGATGGCGATGGTCGACAGCACTGACATCCCGCTGCCCGTGCCGCTCGTGCTGGGCGCCGGTGGCGTCGGCGTGGTGCGCGAAAAGGCCGATGACGTCTTCAACGTGGAGGTCGGGGATGTCGTGGCACTCGATTGTCTGGTCGAGTCCGGGGATATCGACCACCCCGAAGACGTGCTCATGGGACTGGGTGAGATAGGCGGGCGCGGCGAGGACACCGAGGTGGTGGGCGCCATGCGCACGCAGTGGCGAAACGGCACCATGGCGCAAAAGGCCTTGCTGCCCCAGGAAGCCGTCACCCGGCTGCCCGGAGCGGAGCATTTTGATGATCCTGGCCGGCTGGCGTTTCTGACTTGGCTGGGGATTGCCGGAGAAGGGGTAGTGCAGTCCGGCCAAAAGCCGGGCGACGTCGTGGCCATTCTGGGCGCCACCGGGCAGATGGGCGGGGCGGCGGTACTGGTCGCTTTGGCTAAAGGCGCTTCGCGGGTAATCGCGCTGGGTCGCAATGAAGCCGCGCTCGAGAAACTGGCCATGCTCGATGCGCGTGTCGTACCCGTCCAACTGACCAATGATGTCGATCAGGACGCCTCAGCCATCATGGCGGTGGCTGGGGCCCCGCATGTGGTGATCGACACCATGGGAGATGCCGATAGCGCCAATCCGCTGCTGGCTGGTTTTGCGACGCTCCGAGATAGCGGCACCCTGGTGCTGATGGGCGGCGTGCGCCAGGACATTCCGTTTCCCTATGGCGAGGTACTGCGCCGCCGGCTGACGATCCGTGGGTCACGCATGTACCGATCGGAAACGGTGCTGTCGATCTGGCGCCTGATCGAGGCCGGGCTGATCGATCTGGATAAAGTAGGTATGGTCGAAGTAGGCATCGACGATCCGAAAGCCGCTATCGAAACTGCTACGAGGACGACCGGGCTCAACTTCGTGTCACTGAGACCCTGACGCTCAAGCGGTGCGGCTAGCCGCGCCGCTTTGCCAGTTGCTCGATTAACAGGTTCGCTTCGTCGGGGTGGGTCAAGCGAACGATCTGTATTGAGCGGTACGCCGGATTCAGCGTATCCAGCAGGTAACGCCGGCGCTGGGGGCGCCAATAGGTCAGCATCCATAAAAGAATCGAGTCGCGGCTTAGAAAGGTCTTGCGAACGGTTTCGCGGTTGCCGGTGCCGGGCCAGAGTTCGCGGCGGGTAACAATGCGCACGATCGCCCGCTGCAAGGATTGGCGAAAGGTGCGCCAGAAGCCGTAGTCGAGCCAGACGATCATGTCGACCTCGCGCCACTTGATCGCGCGGGTGCGGTTGAAGTTGCCGTCGAGCACCCAGCCATCAACGGCGTCGACCAGCGCCGCCTCGACTTTGGGGAAAAACTCATCGTCCGGCGTTTCCTGCCAGTTGGGGCGCCAGAAGAGCTGGTCGAGCGCAATATGCGGGACGTCCAGCGCCTCGGCGAGTCTTTTCGACAGCGTGCTCTTGCCGCTGCCGCTGGTACCCACGACGTTGATTTTCATGATGACGCCCTGCTAAAACGGCGCGCCAGTTTACGCAGACGTTCTAAAGTGAGCAACTCGAAGGCGCGAGACGCCGGAGCGTGGTTGAATGAGTCGTTCTGGATATCGACGGCGGGCGGCGGACCGGCTGCACACCGATAAAAAAGGAGTAACGCGTGGATACGCTGACGAGGCTGACCTCTGTAGGCGTCATTTTTGCCCTGATTATCTTTCCCGGGCTGGTGGCACTTTGAGGCACCAGCCACGGGCTCAGGTTCGGCCTACGCCAGGCGATCGCCACCGTGCTGTGTGGCGTTCTGGCCTCGCTGATGCTGATGCTTGTTTCATCTAGGCAGCGTCTACACTGGTTTGCGACCGCCCGCTATGCACTTGCCATCGACGAACTGCGCGAGGGCTTCGAACCCACCTTGTGGGAAGCCCGCGAAGGCGTGGATTGAAGCAGGTATGGTTTTTCGGGTACACAGCGATATAGGCATCGCCAAGGAGCCCGACGCGAACGGGTACCGGCCTCCGGTGCCCCGCTTGAGTGGATGCTTAGGGAGGCCAACGCCGCAGGACTTGCACCGAGCCTTACCTTCACGAGCGCCTGACCGATGCAAGCCAGGGTGAGCTTCACGAGTCTCGTCGCCCCGTCTACCGCTTGAAGTGTCCAGGCTGCATCGCCCACTCGTCAATGAGAACAAGTCGGCGCTCATTCATCGAAGCGTCAAGGAACGCTATCAGCGCGATAGCGACTACCGCCCATCCAAACTCGAAGCGTTAATGAAAGAGCACGGCTGGGAGCAGCTCAATATGACAGGCAACGCCTTACCCTATCACCGCCGTCACACCTGCCCTGCCCATGAGCGCAAAAGAGCTTTCGCCGTTTTTCAATGAATTGGTCTACCAATAATGCGGATTCTCGTGCGTATCAGCAGCGGAGACGTTGCTGGTACGTGGGCTATGCGCTCTTGTACTTGTTCTTAATCTAAAGTATTAGGCGGGCTTTAGCTAAAAGCGATATGAGATATGAATGATTTAATTTCTTTTAAATCAACTTTTTATAGATTGATTAGATTAACTAAGAAGGTTCGTTGCGAGCAAGTATCGGCGGTTAGCAAGCTGACGTAACCCATGTAGACTAAAGTATTCTATCAAGATGCAGATGACGCCTTTATCTTCAATTGGTCAACCAATTGGAGGTGACTTGAATGAGTCAAACTGCTACCGCATCGAAGGTCGATACCGTCAAGGCGCTTCGGCAGCGAGCTTACAATATTCGCCGCCATGCCCTGCGCATGGGCGAGGTGCAAGGTCAGGGCTATGTGGGTCAGGCCCTGGGAATCGCCGATGTGTTGGCCGTTTCCTACTTCCACGCGTTAAAAACTGATCCCAAGAACCCTGAGTGGGAAGAGAGGGACCGTTTTCTACTCTCCATCGGTCACTACGCCATCGCCCTTTACGCTGCCCTGATCGAGGCTGGCGTCGTCAGCGAAGACGAAATCGAAAATTACGGCAGCGACGACAGCATTCTGCCGATGTCCGGCATGGCCGCGTACACGCCGGGTATGGAAATCACCGGCGGCTCGCTGGGCCACGGCCTGGGAATCGGTGTCGGTATGGCGCTGGGCCTTAAGCGCAAGCAAAGCGCTTCGCGCATTTTCAACCTGCTGTCGGATGGCGAGCTCAACGAAGGCTCCACTTGGGAAGCTGCCGCCTCCGCCTCGCACTTCAAGCTCGATAACCTGATTGCCATCGTCGATGTCAACGACCAGCAGGCCGACGACAAGTCTTCACTAGTGCTCAACTACGAGCCGATCGCGGATAAATGGACTGCGTTTGGCTGGGAAACCTACCGTGTCGATGGCAATGATCTCGACGCCGTACTCGAAGCCTTTGATAGCGCGATGGCCAGCAATTCCGCTAAGCCCCGGGTGATCATTTGCGACACCTTGATGGGCCGTGGCGTGCCATTTTTGGAAAAGCGGGACAAGAACCACTTCATTCGTGTAGATGAAAACGAATGGAGCGTGGCGCTCAAGGAACTTGATGACGTCTACGGTATTGAGTCAGGGGAGAAATGAAATGAGTGCCAACGCCAAGAAGAAGCTGAAAACGTCGGCCATGATCGCCTCCATCGCAGGTGAAGATCAGCCTACGACGGCAGCGCCGTTCGGTCATGCACTGGTCGAAGCCGCCGGTAAGAACGACAAGATCGTCGGCATGACGGCGGACCTGGGCAAGTACACCGACCTGCATATTTTCGCCCAGGCCTACCCGGATCGTTATTACCAGATGGGGATGGCCGAGCAGCTTTTGATGATGGCCGGTGCCGGTATGGCCCGCGAAGGCTTCATTCCCTTCGTGACCACTTACAGCGTGTTCGCCTCGCGCCGCGCCTACGACTTCATCTGCCTGGCAATCGCCGAAGAGAACCTTAACGTAAAGATCATTGGCGGCTTGCCAGGCCTTACTACCGGCTACGGTCCAAGCCACCAGGCCACCGAAGACGTCGCGATCTTCCGCGGCATGCCGAATCTTACGATCATCGACCCCTGCGATGCAGTCGATATCGAGCAATCCGTTCACGCAATGGCGGATTACAACGGTCCGGTGTATCTGCGCCTGCTGCGGGGCAAGGTGCCGCGCGTGCTGGATCGCTTCGAAGGTTACCAGTTCGAAATCGGCAAGGCCAAGCAGCTGATCGACGGCGAAGATGCACTGATCATCTCCTCGGGTCTGATGACCATGCGCGCCATCGAGGCTTCCGATGAACTCAAGGAGAAGGGCAAGAACGTCGCCGTTCTGCACTGTGCCACCATCAAGCCGTTGGATACCCGGACCATTCTAGAAGAAGTTCGTCGTCATCCGGACCGCCCCGTTTTCGTCGCCGAAAACCATTCGGTGGTGGGTGGTTTGGGTGAAAGCATGGCCTCGCTTCTGATGAAGGAAGGGGTGGCCGTGAAGTTTTACCAGATCGGCCTGCCGGATGAGTTCCTGGACGCCGGGGCGCTTCCCACACTGCACGACCGCTACGGTATTTCCACCAAGGAGGTAGTCAAGACCATCGAGCAGCACGTTGTTTGACACGCGAGTTTTCTCACTCGTTACGCTAGCCACAATTTACAACAATTAATTCAACTGAGAGAAACGTCATGAAAAAAACTGTCCTTGCGACCGCTATTGTCGGCGCCGTGTTGTTTGCCGTTAACGCCAACGCTCAGCAGGTTCTTCAACTGACCCATAACGCAGCGGAAGGTAACCCCAAGGCGGAGGCTTCAGAGCTTTTTGCCCAGTTGGTCGAGGAAAAGACCGGCGGTGAGTTAGTTATCGATGTGGGCGGCAACTCCCAGTACGGCGATGACATGGAAGCCCTGACGCTGATGCGCATGGGTACTCTGGCGTTCAGCACCAACAGCCAGGGTGCGACCTCTAGCGTCGTGCCGCAGTTCTCCGTGCTGGGGCTGCCATTTTTGTTCGACTCGCTGCCTGCGGCCTGGGAGGTCATGGATGGCGAAGTAGGCGATGAGCTCAAGCGCTTGGCCGAAGAGCAGAATCTGGTCGTGCTGGGCCTGTGGGATAACGGCATTCGCCACGTCAGCAACAACGTGCGCCCGATCGAGACGCCGGAAGACTTGCAGGGCCTCAAGATTCGTACACCGCCGGATGAAATGACGGTCGATATCTTCGAGGCGCTGGGCGCGAACCCCACGCCAATGAACTTCTCCGAACTTTACATCGCGCTCGAGCAAGGCGTGGTGGACGGTCAGGAAAATCCCTTGATGAACACCTACTCCTCAAGGCTTTACGAAGTTCAGAAGTACATCTCTCTAACCGGGCACAAGTACGAGTCCACGCCGCTGCTCATGAGCAAGATGATGTGGGACATGCTCACCCCAGAGCAGCAGCAAGCGATTCAGGAAGCGGCGGATGAAGCGGGCGAGTTCAATCGCCAGGCCTCGCTTGAAGCCGATGAGCAGCTTCGCACCCAGTTGCAAGAGGCTGGCGTCGCGATCAACGAAGTGGACAAGGCGCCCTTCATTGAAGCGACCTCCTCGGTCTATGACCTGTGGCGTGAAGAGTATCCTCAACTTGTGGACATGGTAGTGAACGCCGCTCACAACGGGCAGTAGTAGCGAGCCGGAGGGGCATTTTCATGACGCTCTCAGTCGAGAGCCGCAAAAGCGAAGCCGGCGGGCCGGCTTCGCTTCTAGTCGGCTCGAAGAACGTGATTTATCAGATAGCCAAGTGGGTGGCGATCGTCTCGATCGTGACCATTTTCATCTCCTTGCTCACTGGGGTTGTCGTGCGTTATCTGTTCTCGACGAACCTTGGCTGGGTAACGGAAATTCCCAACCTGTTCTTTCCCTGGCTGACTATGGGCGCCATCGTGGCGGCGGCGGCTAAAAACGAACATATCGGCATCGAACTGGTGGTGGAAAAGCTGCCAAGACTTCCCCAGCGCATCGTGACGCTGTGCGTCAACGTGATTGCGCTGGTGGCGTTCAGCACCATGGCCTATCACGGTTTGAACGTGGTGGACATCGCCGGCGGTCAGCGCTTTCCCATCACGCGGCTGGGCATGTCCTGGGCGTACTGGTCGGTGGTAGTCGGGTTTGCAGGGCTGGCGCTGGTCGCACTACTCAATATCGTGTTGACTTTGGCGTGTGGTGAGGCGCAGGCCGAGGCGCAGGTTTCGCACGGGGAGGAGGGAATATGACGGTTCAAATGCTTGCGGCGTTTGTTCTTTTCTTGCTGATGGCCATGCCGGTCGGGTACTCGCTGGTGATCAGCGGTTGGGCGGCACTGTCGGTTTTCGGCCCCATGCCGTCGAGCATGGCGATCATGAAGATCTTCCAGCCTACGCAGAGCTTCCCTCTGCTGGCGATTCCCTTCTTCATTCTGTCCGGTAGCCTGATGATGTCGGGCAAGCTCGGGCAGAAACTGGTAGGGCTTGCCTCGATGCTGGTAGGCAAGTATCACGGCGGGTTGGGGCAGGTCAGCGTGGTGGGCTCGACGGTGTTCGGGGGCGTATCCGGCTCGTCGGTGGCGGAAGCTTCGGCATTGGGGTCGATGCTCATTCCTTGGCAGAAACGGGAAGGCTACCCCGGTGCGTTTGGTGCGGCGGTGACCTCGGCATCCTCGGTCATCGCGGGGCTAATGCCGCCGTCGATTCCGCTGATTCTGTTTGCCACCGTTTCCAATAGCTCGATTGCATCGCTGTTCATTGCCGCGGTCATACCCGCGCTGATGCTGGCGGCGGGCATGATGCTGGCGTGTTATTTCGTGGGTAAGCGCCGCGGCTTTCCGCGTCTCAAGCTCAAACATACCCGCGCCGAGATGATCAATACGCTGTTCACCGCGCTGCCTGCGCTCCTGATGCCGGTGTTCATCGTGGTGCTGCTCAGAGCCGGTATCGCCACGCCCACCGAGGTCAGCATCATCGCCGTGGCCTACGCGCTGATGGTCAGCGGTATCATCTACCGTGATTTGACCGGCAGCCGCGTCATGGCGGCGCTGGTAAACACCGTCATCACCACGGGGATCGTGATGTTGATCATCGCGGCCGCCAACATCATCGCCTATATCCTGACCTCTGGCGGCGTACCGCAAGCCGTGGCCCAGTGGGCGGTGGAGTATCTCAAGCATCCGCTGTTGATCATTCTGGCGATCAACCTGCTACTGCTGCTGATCGGCATGTTCTTGGATCTGCCCGCCGCCATTCTGCTTCTGGGGCCAACCCTTGTCTCCATTGCCAACGCGATCGGTCTGGACCTGGTGCAGCTGGGCATCATTATGTGCGTGAACCTGAGCATCGGCCTGTTTACGCCGCCCATCGGCACGACGCTGTTCGTCTCCGCGGCCATTGCACGTGAACGCATTGGCGCAGTAGTCAAGGAGCTCCTGCCTTTCTATCTGGTCGCCCTCATCGTGCTTCTACTGGTCTCTTACGTACCGGCGCTGATCATCTACTGAGGTTCGCTATGCATAACATCGTTTTTGCAGGACTCGGCGCCATGGGCCGCCCCATGGCAGCGTGTTTAAAGAACGCCGGATTCGACGTACTGGGCGTCGATGTGTTCGAGCAGGTCGAAACTGCCTTCAACGGCCAGCCCACTTCCCGTGAAACGAAGCAGCGCTACCTCAACGAAAGTGAAGCGCTGTTCATCATGGTGGTGAATGCCGAGCAGGTGCGCGCCGTTTTGTTCGGTGATGCGGCCGCTCAGGATGCGGCCTCGGGCGTAGTGCATTCGCTGAAAGAGGGCGCCTGTATCGTGCAGATGTCAACTATCGCGCCGGACGACGCCGCCGGTATCGCCAGTGAGGTGGCGGCGGTGCGCCCGGACCTTCACTATGTCGACGCGCCGGTATCCGGCGGCGTGGTCGGGGCCCAAGCCGGTACGCTGACCATCATGGCCGCTGGCAGTGACGAAGCGCTTGGCCTTTGCTCGAGCGCGTTCGAGGTCATGGGCAAGGCGATATTCGTAGCCGGGCCCACGCCTGGCCAGGGCGCGGCCATGAAAGCCGTTAATCAGCTGTTGTGCGGCGTGCATATCGCCGCGGCCGCCGAAGCGCTTGCGCTGGCGGAAAAGAGTGGTATCGAGGCCTCGGTCATGCTCTCCATGGTGCAGGGCTCGGCGGCGTCGAGCTGGATGCTGGGCGACCGCGGCCCGCGCATGATCAAAGAGCCCGGTGATGTCACCAGCGTCGTCGATATCTTCTGCAAGGACATGGGCATCGTCTGCGACTCCGCCAAGGCCGCCAGGGCGTTCACGCCGCTGGCGGAAACCGCCCGGCAAATGTTCGTGGCAAGTTCCGAGCGCGGCGAGGGCAAACTCGATGACAGCCAGGTCATTCGCACCTACCGCCTGCTCAACGGCAAGGGGTGAGGCGAGTCATGGCGACGAGTTTCATATCCGTCAGCACCGCCGCCTTCGATGGCTACGGGTTTGATGTCATCCTGCCCTCGCTTGCGCGTTGCGGGGTGAAAAATGTCGAGTTCGCGTTCATCGATGGCTACGTCGAAGCGTTCACCGACAGCGATTTCACCCAGTCCTTCGCACACGACTTGAAAAGCGAAATGCGCAGCCATGGCCAGCAGTGCCGCTACTTCTCGGGTCATATCGATTTGGGGCTCGAAAACGCTGCCGCCCGGCTCGAAGCGCGCTGCCGTTTCGCGGCGTGGCTGGGGGCCGAGTTCATCATTACCAATGCAGCCGTGCGCGAACGCGAGCACACGTTCTTCAAGCAGGCCGATACCCTGGCTGCCATTGCACGCGACCACGGCGTGCGTATTCTGCTTGAAAACCCAGGTAACGGGGTCCCCAACGTCTTTAATAGCGCAAGCGATGCCCAGGCGCTGCTCAAGCGCCTGGGTGATGATGTTTTCGGCATCAACTACGATATGGGCAACCTGCTCTCACACGCTCCGCAGTTGAATGCGCTCGATGACGCCCTAACGGCGTTGCCGTTGGCCGCCCACGCTCATCTCAAGCCCTGCCTACGCCAGGCGGAAGGCATCGATTTCGTGAGCTTCGGCGACGGCGACACGGACGACGCAGCACTTGCCCGGGCACTGCTCGAGCAGGGCAAGCCGTTCTCGCTGGAGCTGCCGTTTCGTTTGCACCGCGATGCGGGCGCTCAACCCTGGCGTGACGAACATCCTTTAGAGCTCGATGGAATCGAGTCGCTCATTGTACGCTCCTTCGAGGAGCTGGCTTTACTTACCCAAGATCAATAAGAGGAACACGTCATGCTGCTTAAAGACAAGGTATGTATCGTGACCGGCGCGGCCGGCGAGAAAGGCATTGGCCTGCGGACCGCACGGCTTTTTTATGAGCATGGCGCTTCCGTCGTAATTTCCGATATCAACGAGCAAGCTTGCGAGGCGATCCGCGAGGAGTTCGATGCCGAGCGCTCGCTGGTCGTCATCGGTAACGTCGCCAATCGCGACGATTGCTTCGAGCTGGCCCGCGCCGCGATGGAAAAGTTCGGTAGAATCGATGTGCTGGTGAACAATGCAGGCGTTACCCAGCCGGTCAAGTTCGAAGAGATCAAGCCCGAGGACTACGACCGCATTCTGGACGTCAACCTGCGCGGCATGATGTACATGTCCCAGGCCGTGGTGCCGCACATGAAGCAGGGCAAGTCCGGGTCGATCATCAATACGTCATCTGTATCAGCCCAGCGCGGCGGCGGTATTTTCGGCGGCCCGCACTACAGCGCAGCCAAGGCGGGCATGCTGGGTCTGGGCAAGGCCATGGCGCGGGAGCTTGGCGTATCCGGTATTCGCGTCAACTCCGTCACGCCGGGTTTGATCACCACCGAGATCACCGCCGGTAAGCTCGACGATGAGATGAAAGCCAAGATTATCGAAGGCATTCCGCTGGCTCGCCTGGGGGCACCGAAGGATATCGCCAATGCCTTCCTGTTTCTGGCAAGCGATCTTTCCAGCTATATCACCGGTGCCACGCTTGATGTGAACGGCGGTATGCACATTCACTGACTATGATAAGCTGCCCCTGTACTTATACTACGTACTTTTATTGCATTAGCGATGACGACAGGGGACAGGGGTGGCACTTGGAAGACGCTATGAGCCAAATTGATCCTAACCTCTTGGATAGGCTTAAGGAGTTTGTTTCCGTTTCCGAACTGTCCAAAGATGGCCGGTTGAAACTTCCGCCTGAAAGAGCGCTCTGCGAGCACTTCGACATGCACCGCACCTCGGTTAGAAACGTTCTGTCGGTGCTGCAAAGCCTTGGATTCATCGAGCGCAAGCAGGGAAGCGGTACTTTCTTGAAGATGCCCGAACCGGTTTTCATTCAGCTCTATTTCGAGCTGGCGCTGAAGCTCAACTATATCTCGGTAGATCATCTCGAAACCGCTCGAGAAATGTTCGAAAAAGAGATCGTTCAGGCCGCTGCGGTCAATCATCAAGCGCACGAACTGGCCCGGCTAGAGGTGCTGTGCGGCAAGATTATACACTCGACCGACGTGTTGGACGGTATTCAGGCGGATTACGAGTTTCATGAACTGCTTGCGGTTATGGCCAAGAACCCCGCCGTGCTGATCATCTTTCAAGGACTTTCCTCGGTGCTCAAGAAGGTGCTGCACCAGCGCCGCGTGCTGGCCCGCCAGTCCAAAGAGGCGCAAATGAAGACCAACGAGACCCACATCGCTATCGTGGACGCGGTCAAGACCCGCGACCGCGAGCTTGCCCGTCAGGCCATGCACGACCATTTTGAAACCTGGAATGAGCATACTTTACGCACATTCAAGGAGATGAGAGCGCCCATCGAATTATTAGATTGATTGGCCTAGCGTCTACTGCTTTTGTTCACCGGCTTCAACGCTTATCTGCCTCACTATCCTGCCATTAACGACTTTTCTGTGATCGGCTCCAGAATCGCAAGAGAGTAGCCCCAACTCGTGCAATTCATCATTCTTGCGTTGACCTGGCTGGTGATCGATTTCACCCTGATGTCGAGTTATGCGGGGCTCGGCGCCGGCATCAGCCGCTGGTTCCAGAACCCGCGCCGCTACCAGCGGTTCAACCGGGCGACCGGGGGCCTGTTCATGGCCGCCGGCGGGACGCTGATCGCCTCGAACCGGTAGGCAGCGTCGACACTGGTGATGCTCACTCGCCCGGGCGTCAAGGAGTGACATCATGGCCCATCTCGTCATCTGCGCCGACGGCACCTGGAATCAGCCGGAAGAGGATCTCGAGGAAGACTACCCGACCAACGTGTTGAAGCTTGCCCGCGGCATTACTCCGGAGCACGAAGGCGTGCGCCAGCAGGTGTTCTACGGCTGGGGCATCGGCTCCTACCGCAACCACTTGAGCGGAGCGCTCACCGGCGTTGGCATTCAGAAGAACATCCTGGATGGCTACCGCTACCTGGTGCACAACTACGCCCCGGGCGACGACATCTACCTGTTCGGTTTCAGCCGCGGCGCCTACAACGTGCGTGCGCTTTGCGGGCTGATCAACAACTGCGGCATCCTCACGCGCGAGCACGCCTCGCTGATCACCCGCGCGTGGGAAATCTACAAAAGCGACGCGCAGGGCGACAGGCCCGGCGGCGAGAAAGCCCGGGCGTTTCGCGCTCGCCACAGCCACCCGAGCCGGCGCATTCACTTCATCGGCGTGTGGGACACGGTGGGGGCGCTGGGCATTCCGCTGAGCCTGCTGGGCGGGCTGTTCAACAACGATAACGAATTCTACGATACCAAGATGGGGAGCAATATCGCCACCGCCCGCCATGCGCTGGCGATCGACGAACACCGCAAGGATTTCGAGCCCACGCTCTGGGAAACACGCGGTGGCGTCGATCTCAAGCAGGTATGGTTCGCCGGCGTGCACAGCGACATCGGCGGCGGCAAGGCACCGGACGAGCAGGGCCGCCAGGCCTCGGACGCGCCGCTTGGCTGGATGCTCACCGAGGCCAACGCCGCGGGCCTGGCAACGGATGCCCACCTGCAGGCCCGCCTGACCGACGGCGCGCGCGGGGCGCTGCACCACTCGCGCCGGCACATCTACCGGCTGCGCCCGGAGTACGATCGGCCGCTGATCAACGAGGGCCGCCCCACGCTGATCCACGAAAGCGTGAAGACGCGCTACGAGCGCGACGAACGCTACCGACCGAACAGGCTGGAGGCGCTAGTGGACGAGCGCGGCTGGGCCAATATCGCGCTCGAAACCACTCACGGCTGAATGGGTCGCGCGCCTCGAAAATTCAGCCCGCTTTATAGCCTCGAGGAATAGAGGCTTGTGTTTTGATTTCTTTTTGATACGCCCTGATTGCACTAATATAGTGCGCCCTTCGCACAGGCCGGGCCCGTGTGAAGACCAATTCGCAATCATCAGGACGTATCATGAACGAGCAAGAGGGCGCGCACTTCAAGCGCAGCATGCAGACGCGCCATTTGGTCATGCTGTCGCTCGGCGGCGTGATCGGCACCGGGCTTTTCTTGAGTTCCGGCTACACGGTGCAGCAGGCGGGCCCGTTGGGGGCGGTGCTGGCGTATCTGGTGGGCGGCATCGTCGCCTGGCTGGTGATGATGTGCCTGGGGGAGCTGGCCGTGCACATGCCGGACTCCGGCGCGTTCAGCGCTCACGCCACGCGCTACATCGGCCCCGGCACCGGCTACATGGTGGCGTGGATGTATTGGCTCACCTGGACAGTGGCGCTGGGCTCGGAGTTCACCGCGGCGGCAGTGTTCATGGGCCGCTGGTTTCCGGATATCCCGGGCTGGTACTGGAGCGCGCTGTTCGCCGCCATCGTGTTCGGCGTCAACGCTTTCACTTCGCGCTTTTTCGCCGAATCCGAGTTCTGGCTTTCGTTGATCAAGGTGCTGGCGGTAGTGACGTTCGTGCTGATCGGCGCGGCGGCGATCATCGGCTTCGTGCCGCTTCAGGACGAGACCGGCGCCGCCGTGGCCTCCCCCGGGCTTTCGGCACTGTGGGGCGAGGGCGCGATGCCGCCGAGCCTTCTGACCATCGGCATGACGCTGCTGGCGGTGATGTTCGCCTTCTCCGGCACCGAGCTGATCGGCATCGCCGCCGGCGAGGCGGTGGACCCGGCGCGCAACGTGCCCAAGGCGATTCGCGCCACGCTCTGGCGGCTGATCCTGTTCTTCGTCGGCACCATGATCGTGATCGCGGCACTGCTGCCGCACACCGAGGCCGGGCTCAGCCAGAGCCCCTTCGTCGCGGTGTTCCAGCGCATCGGCGTGCCGGGGGCGGCGGACATCATGAACTTCGTGATCATCACTGCGCTGCTCTCGGCGGCCAACTCCGGGCTCTACGCCTCGGCGCGGATGCTCTGGACGCTCTCGGACCAGGGCACGCTGCCCAAATCGCTTGGTCGGCTCAACAAGCGCGGCATTCCCATGAACGCGCTGCTGTTGAGCATGATCGGCGGCTTCGGGGCGCTGTTTTCGAGCGTCTACGCGCCGGAAACCGTGTACCTGGTGCTGGTGTCCATTTCAGGGCTTGCGGTGGTGATCGTGTGGATGGCGATCGCGCTGAGCCAGTTCAACTTCCGCCGCCATTACCTGCGCGAGGGCGGCCGGCTCGAGGATCTGGTCTACCGCACGCCGGGCTACCCGTTCGTGCCGCTGATCGCCTTCGGCGCCTGTTTGGCCGCCTGCATCGGCATCGCCTTCGACCCGCATCAGCGCGTCGCGCTCTACTTCGGCGTGCCGTTCATCTTCTTGTGTTACCTGGTGCACTTTCTGCACCGCCGCAAGACGGCCCGGCATCGCGCCGCCGTCGAGGAGACCGTTTAATGAGTGCCCGCTCGACCAATCCGATCACGAACCTGCTGCAGGACGTGCCCTTCATGGTGATCGACGGGGCGCTGGCCACCGAGCTCGAAGCGCTGGGGTGCGATCTCAACGACAGCCTCTGGTCGGCGCGGCTTCTGAGCGAAGCGCCGGAGAAGATCCGCCAGGTCCATCAGGCCTACTTCGAGGCCGGCGCCGACTGCGCGATCACCGCAAGCTACCAGGCGACGGTTCCCGGCTTCATGCGCGCGGGGCTCTCCGAAATCGAGGCGCGCGCGCTGATCACGCGCTCGGTGACGCTGGCGTGTGAGGCCCGCGACACTGCCTGGCAGTCGGACAGCGGGCGCCCGAAACCGCTGGTGGCGGCCTCGGTCGGCCCTTACGGGGCGTATCTGGCCGATGGCAGCGAGTACCGCGGTGGCTACGACCTGGACCGCGCGGGGCTGGTCGATTTTCACCGCGAGCGCCTTGCGCTGTTGCTGGAAGCCGGCGCCGACCTGCTGGCGGCGGAAACCCTGCCGTCGCTTGATGAGGCACTAGCGATCACCGATCTGCTCGCCGAGCACCCGGGAGCGCAGGCGTGGATCACCTTCTCGGCGAAGGATGGCGCGCACATCAGCGACGGCACGCCGATTGCCGAATGCGCCCGGGCGCTGGCAGGGCGCCCGGGCGTGGCGGCGATCGGCGTGAACTGCACCGCACTTGCCCATATCGCGCCGCTGATCGAAGCCATCAAGCGCGAGTGCGATCTGCCGGTGCTGGTCTACCCCAACTCCGGCGAGCAGTACGACCCGGTGCGCAAGACCTGGCAGCCGGCGGCGTGTGATCACCAAGGCGCACCCTCGGGGCTCGTTCAAGGCGCGCCAGCATGGCTGGCGGCCGGGGCGTCGGGCATCGGCGGATGTTGTCGCACCACACCCGAGGACATTCGGGCGCTGGCCATGTGGCGCCAATCGCTAGCGTGACGTTTTCAGCTCGCGGTCGAGCCAGGCCGCGAGCTGAAAACGTCACGCT
>NZ_JAMZBD010000005.1:0-21106 GCF_024158685.1 Halomonas sp. 707D4
CTTGAAAAATATCTGACGAGCCCCCTGCTCACGGAGCCACGCAAGGGCGGCGAGGGAGTCGCGCACGGCGTCATCCGCGGGACAGGAGCGGGACTTCAGCGCCACCACCACCGCGTCGACGTCACTCAGGTCCGCCGGGGTGTCGGGCACGCCTATCACCTGGACGCAGCGCATGCCGCCGCGCACCAGGTTGTTGGCCAGATCGGTCGCGCCGGTGAAATCGTCGGCGATGGCACCCAGTACGAGCGTCATGTCATTCTCCAAAGGACGGGCCGGTGGCGGCGCGACGGCGCGCGCGCTTGACCAGCGGCATGATCAAGGTGACGGCGAGCAGCAAGAGCGCCACCGCCAGCAGCGTGGCACTGATCGGGCGCGTCAGGAAGATATCGAAGCTGCCCTGGGACATGGACAGCGAACGGCGCAGTTCGCTTTCGGCGATGGGGCCGAGCACAAGGCCAAGGATGATCGACACCATGGGGAAGTTGATCTTCTCGAGCAGATAGCCCAGCACCCCGAAGCCGAGCATCAGCCAGACGTCGAACATGGAGTTGCGCACCGAGTAGGTACCCACCACGCAGCACATGATGATGATGGGACCAAGCGCCGAGTAGGGCACGTTCAAGAGCTTGGTGAACAGCACGATGAACGGCTTGGAAAAGAGCAGGATCATGAAGTTGACGATGAACAGCCCCGCGAAGACCGCGTAGATCAGGTCGCTGCTGGTGAGCATGAACATCGGCCCCGGCTGAAGGCCGTGCATGATGAACGCCCCCAGGATGACGGCGGTGGTGCCGCTTCCCGGAATGCCGAGGGCGAACAGCGGCACCAGGGCCCCCATGGCCGCGGCGTTGTTGGCGGACTCCGGCGCGGCGATGCCCTCAGGCGCCCCCTTGCCGAATTTTTCCGGATGCTTGGACCAGCGCACCGTTTCGCTGTAGCTGACCATGGCCGCGGTGCTCGCGCCGATACCGGGCAGGATGCCGATGATCACCCCGATGATCGAGGAGCGGGCGAGGGTGTTGCCGATCTGGCGCAGGATGGGCAGATCGAAGATCTTGACCTTCACCTTGGTCAGCGGCTGGTGGCTTTCATGATCCAGGGTGCGTTTCATCACCTCGGACACGGCGAACAGCCCCACGATGACCGGAATCAGGCCGATGCCCTCGGCCAGGTTGAGGTTGCCGAAGGTATAGCGGCTGGTGCCGGTCAGCGGGTCGATCCCGATGGTGGCGATGAAAAGCCCGAGGGCGGCGCCGATCAGGCCGAAGATGAGCCGCCCGCCCAGCGATGCCACCACGGTCAGCCCCAGCACCGCCAGGGCGAAATATTCCGGCGAGGAGAACCTGAGCGCCATGGTCGCGAGCATGGGCGTGAAGACGATCAGCGCGATGGTGCCGACGAGCCCGCCGATGGCGGAACTCAGCACGCCGATGCCCAAGGCCTTTCCGGCTTCGCCGCGCTGGGTCATCGGGTAGCCGTCGAAGGCGGTCATCACCGCCTCGGGCGTGCCCGGGGCGCGATAGAGAATCGCCGTGATCAGCCCCGAGAAGACCGTGGCCCCGTAGATGGCGGTCAGCACCATGAACGCGGTGGTGGGTTCCATGCCGTAGGTGACGGGCAGCAGGATGACCACGAGGATCACGCCGCTGATGCCGGGCAGGGCGCCGCCGATGAAGCCGATGAAGACGGCAGAGGTCAAGAGCAGCAGGTTCAGTGGCTGCATCACCACCGCCAACCCGCCCAAGAAATTTTCTAGCATGTTCGACTCCCTGGAAAATTAAGGTAAGGGGGCAGCCTCATGGCATGGGGATGCCGAGCAGGGTGACGAACACGCCCTGCATCAGCGCCGCGGCAACGATCAAGGTGATGACGATGGTGACCCAGGAGCGGGCGCCGAGCAGCAGGGTGCCGAGCAGCGTGAAGACCAGGCTGGCCACGAGAAATCCCACGCTCTGCATCAGGAGCGTGTAGCCCACGGCGGCAGCGATGAACCACCAGTGGCGAAAGCGCCCGGCGACCAGGGCCGGGCGCTGGGGGGCGGGCTCGTCGCTGGCGGGCGCACGAGCGCGGTCGCGCCAGGTCAACGCCAGAAGCACGACACCCAGCACCAGCAAGACGACGATCAGCGTCAAGGGCCAGACGCGCGGGCCGATGAAAGTGGAAACCTGGGCGGAGCTTGGGAATTGCAGCGTCGGGTAGAGCGCGACCCCCGCGAGCGACACGATCCCCAGTGCAAAGAGAGTGATCCTGGCTTGCATGATAAGTCCTGAGGGAATATCGGAAGACCGGCCCTCGGGACCGGTCTTTTGAACGAAGCGTCAAAGGAGCTCGACGAGGGATCAGTCGTTTTCCAGCAGACGCGTGTACAGTTCGTAGTTGCTTTCCAAGCGCTGGCGGTACTCGTCGCCGCCCATCCAGCCATCGCGGTAGTCGAGATTGACCCGCTCGGCGTAGGTCTGGTACTCCTCGGAGTCGAAGACGGTCTTGAAGGCGTCTTCGAGACGCTCGACGATCGAAGCCGGCGTATCCGCGTGCACGAAGATGGCCCGGTCGTTGCCGTCGGTCAGTTCCCAGCCGTTGTCCACGGTGGTGGGCACGTCCGGGTAATCCTCGAGACGCTCGTCGCTGAAGATCAGGATCGGCGCCATCTGGCCTGCATCGATGTAGCTCAGAAGCGGACTCAGGGAGGTGGTGGTGGCGTCGATGTTGCCGCCGAGCACGTTGGCGGTGGCGTTGCCGGTGCTGTCGTAGGGAATGAAGTTCATGTCGAGGCCCGAGGCGTCCACCAGCGACAGGAATGCCATGTGGTCCGGGCTCGCCGTGTGGGTGCCGCCCACGGTGACCTTGCCCGGGTTCTCTTCGACGTAGGCCTTGAAGGCGTCGAAGTCCTCGAAGCGCTCCGGATTGACGAACAGCGCCATCACGTCGGACTGCATGCGCGCCACCGGCGTCAGCTGATCCAGGCCCACCGGGTTCTGGCCGGCCGCCAGAGAGGTCACGAGGGTGGTGGAGGCGAAGTCCAGGGTGTGGCCGTCGGGCTCGCCGGTCGCGGTACGCTGGTGGGCCAGCGCGCCGGAGGCGGAGGGCAGGTTGACGACGGTGATGCGCGCGCCGCCAATGGCCTCTTCGAACATCGGGCGCACCACCCGGGCGAAGTTGTCGGTACCGCCGCCGGCGCCGGCGGCCACCAGGAACTGGATGGGCTTGCTCGGGAAGTCGTCGGCGTCGCTGGCGATGGCGACGGTAGCGGTGGCGGTGCCGAGCAGGGCCAGGCCGAGCGTGGCGTATTTGAAGCAGTGAGTAGACATGGCGTTCTCCAGAGGTGTTTGTTGTTGCTTTTCTTTCGGCTATCCAACCGGACGACGATCCCCGTTGCCCGGTATCGCTTGCGCGGGTTACATCGAGAAAAGAGCGTCCTGGGCCAGGCGCAGCGCCTTGAGCTTGCTGTTCGGCAGTTCGACATCCGCCAGGGTGATGAGCTGCCCAGGGGCGATGTCGCGCACCACCGTCGCGCCGGGCAGCAGGTAGAACGGCACCCTCGCGTCGCTCGCCAGGGCCTGGGCGGGATGGATCTCCGGGCGCAGGCCATCGATATGGCGGTGATGGCCCTTCATCTCGAGCCGTTGCCCTGCCGGGATGGCCCGGGTGGCGCGGGCGGTCAGGTCGAACTTCGGCGTGGTGGCCTCGCCTCCGCCGGAGCTCAGGCCGTTGAGCACCGCGTCGAGCAGCGAAATGGGCGCTTCCAGGCCGAGCAGGTGGCGCGGCAGGTAGACCATGGCGCTGTCGCCGCTGCGGCTCATCACGTGGCCCTTGCCCCGCAGCAGTTGCCACACGTGGGGGTCTTCACAGCGCACCACGACGAACACGCCACCGGCGAAGCTCAGCTCGTCCGGGCGGCGAAGGCAGTTGAAGACCTCCAGGCGGCGCCCGCCCTCGAGCACGCCGCCGTGGGCCTGGGTGTCCAGCAGGGTGGGCACTTCGATGGTACGCAGCACCAGGGCGTGAAATTCCGGCAGATCCGGCTGCAAGCCGGTGGCGTTGGCAACGTTGACCATCTCGCAAAGATCCGGCACCGAAATCTGGGGGATGGCGGCGAGCACCTCTCCGCGTGCCTTCGCCGTGGCGCGGGCATCCTGGTCATCCAGTGCCCATAGGGGAGCCAGGTCCCGAGCGTCGTACTCGCTGTCGTTGCAACGCACGACCCCCGCCGCCTCGTCCCAGATGAAGTCGTATTCGCTGCTCTTGCCGGCGGCGATGATCTCGAAGCCCAGGGTCTCGGCCCAGGTGAGAAGGCCGATCAACAGGCTCGGCTGATCGCCGTCCAGCGGTGTGAAAATACGCCCTTGCTCCATGGCCAGGCGGGTCAGGTAGGGGCCGACGACGGATTCGGTCTCCTTGGTGGCGATCCCCACGTGCTTGCCGGCCAGCAGCGCGCTTTCGGCGTACTGGGCGCCGACGTCCGGTATGCCGGTGGACTCGACGAGGATATCGAAAGGCAGTGCCTTGACGGTATCGAAAGAGGAGGCCGCGACGAACAGGCCCTTTTCCCAGGCGCTTTGAGCGTCGCTTTCCGAATGGCATACCATAATGTCGCTGTCCGCCACGCCCGCATGCCGGAAGGCTTGCGCCGCTCGTTCCGGGTTGATATCGATGGCGATGCGCGCCGAGAGCTGCTTCATCTGACGCGCCTGGCGCAACACGCCGCGGCCGAAGTCGCCCGCACCGGCCACGCAGGCTTCAACGATAGTGGCCGGTTCGAAATGGTGTAGATAGTTCATGGTGAGAAGACGTTTCCTGTTTGGGCCGACGATGCTGCGAGACAGCGGCGTATGCAGGCATGCTTCGATACTGGAATGACAAGACATGCGGCAGAGGAAATGTAGTGGTATACCATTTGAAGGGTCAACGAACGGCGGCTAAGACTTTAGTCGCCACTTCCTTTGTGTCTTGTATAAAGATATGAAATATATAGATATATTTGTTGGTGAAATATCCTTCGACTATTTGAAAGGTTTTTTTTGGTATGCCATTCTGCCGTATGACTATCAGAAGTGAATGACGCCATGGATGAGACCGTTCAGAACACTCATGCGGGACTGGTCGAGAAAGTCGCCCACTACTTGCGTGAACATATCGTGATGGATCACTTCCAGCCCGGACAGCGTTTGCCGGAACGCACGCTGGCGGTGGAACTGCAGGTGTCCCGAACGCCGCTGCGCGAGGCGCTCAAGATCCTCGCCACGGAGGGGTTGGTGGTGATCTCTCCCAATCGAGGCGCGGTCGTGGCGGAGGTGAGTCCGGCGGACATGAAGGAGAAGGCCTACGTTCTGAGCGTGCTCGAGCAGGCCGCTGCCGAGCTGACCTGCGCGATGGCGAGCGACGAGGACATCGCCGAGTTCCAGGCGCTCCACTATGAGATGAAGGCGGCGTTCCTGCGTCGCGACCGGCAGAACTACTTTCGCTTGAATCAGGATATCCACAACCGGATCGTGGCGCTTTCGGGTAACGCCACGCTGATCGACATGCATGCCAACTTGAGTCGCCAGCTCTATCGCGTCCGCTATCTTTCAAACCAGAAGAACGACAAGTGGGCGAGTGCCATGGAGGAGCATGAAGCCATCCTCGCGGCTCTCGAGGCCCGCGACGGCAAGCGCGTGGGCCACGAGTTGCGTAATCATCTGGGCAAGACCTGGATCAAGTACGCCAATGGCGATGCCGTCACAAGATGATCAGCGTCGCCAGTCCCAGAAATGACAGAAAGCCCACCACGTCGGTCACGGTGGTGAGGATGACCGCGCCGGAGAGCGCCGGGTCGATCTTGAGGCGCTTGAGAATCAGTGGAATGAGCACGCCGGAGAGGTTGGCGAGACTCATGTTGATGAAGATCGCCAGGGTGATCACTAGAGTGATCAAGGCCTGACCGAACCACGCGTACGAGATCGCGCCGACCACCAGCGCCCACACCAGGCCGTTGCTCATGCCGACCATCAGCTCCTTGTTGTAGAGCCAGCGCGTGTTGTCGCCGGCCAGCTGGCCCAGCGCCAGGCCGCGAATCACCACCGTGAGCGTCTGGCTGCCGGCGATGCCGCCCATGCTGGCGACCACCGGCATGAGGATGGCCAGGGCCACGATCTGGTCCAGCACGGCCTCGAACTGACCGATCACGAACGCCGCCAGGAAGGCGGTGAGCAGGTTGAGCCCGAGCCAGAGGCCGCGGCTCTTGGCGCTGCGCAGAATGGGGGTGAAGACCTCCTCCTCGTCGCTCACCCCGGACATGTGCTTGAGCGTCATGTCCGCGTCGTCCTGGGTGATCTCCAGCACGTCGGCGGCGTTGAGCTGACCGACCAGGATGCCGTCGGCATCGCACACCGGCACGAAGGGCAGCTCCTTGGAGCGCAGCAGCACGGCGGCGTCGTTGACGCGCATCTGGTCGTTCAGGGTGAAGGAGTCGACCATGTACTCCTCCACCCTCGCTTCCTGGGGCTGCTTGACCAGATCGATCAACGTCAGCGTGCCGAGCAGGCGCTTCTCCTTGTCGGTGATCATGATCTGCTGCGACTGGTCGTCGAGCAGGTGGTGGATGCGGATATAGCGCTGCACCGCCTCGAGGGAAACGCCCTGCTTCACGTTGACGGTTTCCGGGTCCATGTAGCGGCCCACCACGTCCTCCTCGTAGGCGTGCAGGTTTTCCACCTGGGCGCGGATGTTGTCGTCGAGGCTGGCGTAGACGCTGCTCTTGGTCTCGTCGTCGGTGACGTCGAGCACTTCCGCGACGTCCTGGGCGTCGAGCCCGCGCACGATGGTTTCCAGATCGCTTGCCGAGAGGTCCTCGACGTAGTCGGCGCGGATCTCCTCGTCGACGCCGGCGAGCACCTCGCCGATGTCCTCCGTCGGGATCAGTGGCCACAGAAGATCGCGGGTCTTCTGCGGGAAGGATTCGAGGATGCGAGTGGTCTCGACGGTCTCGAGCGCATCGAACAGCGCGGCGAGGGCGGGCGTATCCTGTTCGTCAAGGCGCTCCTGGATGTAGAGGAGGCGGGTTTCGTTGTCGGGGTGCAGATCGTCGTCGGCCATCAAAGCCATCCTTGAAGAGTGAATCGTAAAAGGCAGGCTCAAACGGGCCGCGGTGACAGTTTGAATACGTGACAGTATGAATAAAAAGCCCCGCACGAGAAAAGCGCGGGGCCTGGCGGTGGCTACTTCTTGTTCTTGCGCATGAACGGCAGCACCTTGGCCATCGTATCCGCCATCACCTGATCCAGCGGCTTGTGGTCGAGGCTGATGGCGGCTCGGGCGGCGGTATAGGTGCCCTTGTACTCCCGGGCGATCGCCTCGTCGCTCACGCTCTCGGGAATGCCTTCGTTCTGGCGAATCACGTCGATGATCTTCTTGTCCATGGGCAGGCTCCAGCAGTGGGATCATCCCAGTGTAGCCCAGCCCAGAGAGCGACCCGCCAAACGACAAGCACAAAAAAAGCACCCAAAGGTGCTTAATTTGCGGGGTGTCTGGTGGAGGCGGCGGGAATTGAACCCGCGTCCGCCAGCACTTGCCCATCGGCTCTACATGCTTAGATTTCGTCTTTTGCTTTGACGCTACCGGCTCCGACGATCAGGATCCGGCCGCGCGAGCCTTCTAAAGTTTAACGGTTGACGAGAAGACACCGCCAACCGCGGTCCTATCAGCTTTAGCTCATATCCCCTTGGCGATGAATAGGCACATCACCGCAGGGCCAGACAAGAAGCTAGCAGGGTTTAAGCTGCCAGCGCGCCTTGAGCGTAGTTTTCGTCGTTTGCGACTATTTTTCGTGATGTGGTATTTACGAGATACATCACGCTCTCGGCATGCACCTCAGGGTTTGTTACCGGCGTCGAAACCATGTCGCCCCCTAGGTCAGAACACTAGTCTAACGTGCTCGGCTTCAATTGACCAGCTAGGCGCGGTTATGTTCCCGCATGATCCGGCCTTTTTGACGACTCCAGTCGCGGTCCTTCTCGGTGGCCCGCTTGTCGTGGAGCTTCTTGCCGGTCACCAGCGCCAGTTCGCACTTCACCTTGTTGCGCTTCCAGTAGAGTTTCAGCGGCACGCAGGTGTGGCCCTTGTCCTGGGTCACGGAGAAGATCTTGGCGATCTCCTTGCGATGCAGCAGGAGCTTGCGAGTGCGCGTGGGGTCGGCGATCTCGTGGGTGCTGGCCGTGTTGAGCGGCGTGATGTGGCTACCCAGCAGCCACGCCTCGCCGTTACGTATCAGAATGTAGGTGTCGGTGAGCTGGGCCTTGCCTGCGCGCAGGCTCTTCACTTCCCAGCCGGCAAGCGCGAGGCCCGCCTCGAAGGTCTCGTCGATATGGTACTCGAAGCGCGCCTTCTTGTTCTGGGCAATGGAGCTGCTGCTGGGGCCCTTGCTGTTACCTTTCTTCGTGGCCATGGAACCTCATCGTCTAGTCTTTCGGTAGCCCCCTTCGTCATGAGGGTAGGCGTGATACCATTCAAGGTCTGAAAATATGCGTCCCATGATACGCTGTGGGCACTGTGAAGTCAGCGGAGAGGTCAATGCCAACCGTCAATCGTACCGCCCTGGTGCGGCACACTCCTCAACAGATGTTCGATTTGGTGAATGACTTCGAACGCTACCCCGAGTTCCTTCCCGGCTGTCGCCGTGCCCGGCTGATCGAGCGCGACGAGACGCATCTGATCGGCGAAATGACCCTGGGTCGCGCCGGGGTCGAGCAGTCCATCACCACCCGCAACGAGCTGGAGGCGCCGGAGCGTATCGAGCTTTCGCTGGTCAATGGGCCTTTCAAGCGCTTGAAGGGACGCTGGCTGTTCATTCCCATGGGCGAGGACGCCTGCAAGGTCAGCCTGGAGATGGAGTTCGAGTTCGCCAATCGGCTGCTCAGCATGGCCTTCGGCAAGCTGTTCCAGCAGATCGCGGGGCAACTGGTAGATGCGTTCACCAAGCGTGCGGACGAGCTGTATGGCCGGTAGCGCGGAAAACGCCCCGTTTCTCGTCGAGGTCGCCTTTGCCACGCCCGCCCGTCAGCGTGTGGTGAGTGTCGAGGTCACGGGCGAGACGACTGCCCGCGAGGCCGTCGTCCTTGCCGGGCTTCCCGCGCTCTTTCCCGAGGTATCGCCGGCCCTGTTCGACGAGGCGCCGCTCGGTGTCTTCGGCAAGGCGCTGCGCGAGCCGCAGCGCCAGACGCTTTCGCCGGGCGATCGCATCGAAGTGTATCGCCCGCTCGAGATCGATCCCAAGGCTGCCCGCCTGGCGCGCGCCCGGCGCCAGGCGAAGCGCTAGCGCGCTATTCGGAGAGGCGCACCGGCTGCGGCTCCGGCGCGTTGTCGGGGGTGGCCGCCGGCGCGTTCGACGGGGTCGGCTGCGTGGCCGCCGGGGGGCGCTGCGTCGAGAGCGGCATCGCCGGGTCGTCGAACTCCGTGGCCGGGCCCACGCCGCGGTCGACGCTGATCGAGGGCGCCCGCGAGAGATCGCCCTGCTGCTCCACGTTCACGAGACGACCGGCATCATCGAAGGTCAGAGTGACGCGACGCTGCTCGACGCCGGCATAGGCCTTGTCGAGGCGGTAGACGTAATCCCACTCGCGAGAGTCGAAGGGCGCTTCCAGAAGCGGCCGCCCCATGACGTAGGTGACCTGCTCCTGGGTCATGCCCGGCTGGAGCTGGCTGACCATCTCCTGGGTCACCAGGTTGCCCTGGGGGATGTCGCGCTTGTAGACGCCGACGTAGCTGCAGCCGCTGACGACGGTCAGGGCGACGGAAAGCGTAATGATTCGTGTCAATTTTTGCATTTGGGCCTGTTCTTCACTATCGTGGTTTCGGTCGATCATACCCGACCTAACCTGTTACTGCGAAGAGCAACCATGGCCGATCAGAACCATGAACTGCGCAAAGCCGGGCTGAAAGTGACCCTGCCGCGCGTCAAGATCCTGCAGATCCTCGAAAATGCTTCGGGTCAGCACCACCTTAGCGCAGAAGAAGTGTACAAGACACTGATCGATGCGGGCGAGGACGTGGGCCTTGCCACCGTCTATCGCGTGCTGACGCAGTTCGAGACGGCGGGACTGGTGATCCGTCACAACTTCGACGGCGGCCACGCGGTGTTCGAGATGACCCAGGAGGAGCATCACGACCACATGGTGTGCCTGGATAGCGGCGAGATCATCGAGTTCGTCGACGAGATCATCGAGCGTCGTCAGCAGGAGATTGCCGAAGAGCACGGGTTCGAGCTGATCGATCACGCGCTGGTGCTGTACGTGCGGCCCAAGGCGTGACGCCACGCTGACCGTTTGCTGCGCAGCCGGCAAGAAAACGCCCCCGTCGATCGATCGACGGGGGCGTTTTGGTTTCTGGGAAAGTGTGCGGTGAAAGTACGCGGTGTCAGTGCGGGCGGCGCTGGCTGGCGTTCAGCATCTCGCGGGCGTGGGCCAGGGTCTGTTCTGAAAGCGTGACCCCGCCCAGCATGCGGGCCAGCTCGCTGATGCGGCCCTGCTCGTCGAGCAGCGCCATGTGGGTCAGGGTACTGTCGCGCTTGGCGCGCTTTTCAATATGCAGGTGCTGATGGGCTTGCGCGGCTACCTGGGGCAGGTGGGTCACGGTCATCACCTGGCCGTTTTCGCCCAGCTTGCGCAGAAGCTGGCCGACGATTTCCGCCGTGGCGCCGGAAATGCCCACGTCCACCTCGTCGAACACCAGGCTGGGGATGGTGGAGTGGCTGGCCGCGACGACCTGGATCGCCAGGCTGATGCGCGAAAGCTCGCCCCCGGAGGCGACCTTGGTCAAGGGGCGCGCGGGCTGACCCGGGTTGGCGCTGATCAGAAACTGCACCTGGTCGAGACCCTCCTGGCTCGGCGTCTCGCGCGGTGATACCGCCACCTCGAAGCGCGCCTTGCCCATGGCCAGAAACGCCAGCTGCTGCTGAACCTCCTTGCCCAGACGCCCAGCGGCCTTCTGGCGCGCCTCGCTGAGGGTCTTGGCCTGTTCGCGGTAGCGCTCGCGAAGCTCCGCCACCCGATTACTCAGCGTCTCGAGATCCTCGTCGCTGGCCTCGAGCTGGGCGACCTCGCGGGTCAGCGACTGGTGAAGCGCGCAGAGCTCCTCCGGTGCGACGTGGTGCTTGCGCGCGATGCGGTGCACGTCGGTCAGGCGCTCGTCCACCCAGGCCAGACGCTCCGGGTCGAGTTCGGTGGTGTCGGCGAAGCGGGCGAGTTCGCCGGCGGCCTCTTCCACCTGAATGCGGGCGTCCGAAAGCATGGCGAGCGTATTGGCCAGCACGCCCTTGTCGCTGCCGGGCAGGGCGCTGAGCCGCGCATGGGCCTGGTTGAGCAGCGACAGCGCTCCGCCATCGTCGCTTTCGCAGCACTCCGCGGCGAACTGGGTCTCGCGCAGCGTCTCCTCGGCGTGGGCCAGGGTGTGCTGCTCCTCCTCCAGGGTCTTGAGTTCGCCCTCGGCCAGCGCCAGTTGATCGAGCTCTTCGACCTGATAGCGCAGCAGCTGGCGCTTGGCCTCCACTTCACTGCCCGCCTCGCGGCTCTGCTTGAGCCGCGTCCTGGCGCTTCGCCACTGCTTGTAGGTGTCGCCGAGCTGCTGGCGCCGCTCGCGAAGCCCCGCGTAGTCGTCGAGCAGCACCAGGTGGGTCTCTTCGCGCATCAAGGCCTGGTGGGCGTGCTGGCCGTGCACCTGGATCAAGAGCTCGCCCAGCGCCTTGAGGTCGGCGATGGTCACCGGCTGGCCGTTGATCCACGCCTTGGAGCGGCCGTTGGCGCTCACCACGCGGCGCAGCAGGCACTCTTCCGAAGAGAGCTCGCGGGCCTCGAGCCACTCGATGGCCGCCGGCAGGTGGGCGATGTCGAAGCTTGCCGACAGATCGGTGCGCTCGCAGCCATGGCGCACGCTTCCGGCCTCGGCGCGCTCGCCAAGGCACAGCCCCAGCGCCCCCAGCAGGATGGATTTGCCCGCCCCGGTCTCGCCGGTGATGGCGGTCATGCCATGGGTCAGATCAAGCTCTAGGCGATCGACGATCGCGTAATCCTGGATCACTAGCTGGGTCAGCATAGGGCCTCCTAGGCAGGGCTCTATAGAAACTGGATGCTTATACAATAATTGGTGTTTTATACAGTAGTCGATAACTCACTTCAATGCCCCTCTTGAGATGCCCGGGAAGGCCCCCATATAGCGTGCAGGCGAACTTACAACCCTTTTCAACGTAGGCTGCCGCGCGCGGCGCCGCTACCTCATTTAGGAGCACGGCATGGCAAAAGAACCGCAAACCCCGTTGGATGACGAGCTGGCCCGCCAGGAGCAGGAAGCCGACGTGACCGAGCAGGTCGACGAGGAGCGTCTGGTGGAAGGCGACATCGATGGCGTGCTGGACGACGGCCCGGTGCTCGATGGCGACCTGATGGGCGACGGCACGGGCAACCCGGAGGCCGACGTGCTGGCCGCCCAGGTCGAGGAGCTCGAACAGAGCCTGGCGGAAGCCAAGGACCAGGCGCTGCGCGCCGCCGCCGAGGCGCAGAACGTGCGCCGCCGCGCCGAGGCCGAAGCCGACAAGGCGCGCAAGTTCGCGCTGGAGAAGTTCGTCAAGGAGCTGCTGCCGGTGGTCGATGGCCTCGAGAAGGCGCTCGAGAGCATGCAGGAAGACGCATCCGATGCGCATCGCGAGGGCGTGTCCATGACGCTCAAGATGCAGCTCGACGTGCTCCAGAAATTCGGCGTCGAAAGCGTCGAGCCCCACGGCGAGCCCTTCGACCCGCAGGTCCACGAGGCCATGGCCATGGTGCCCAACCCGGATCTCGAGCCCAACACCGTGATGGATGTCATGCAGAAGGGCTATCTGCTCAACGGTCGACTGGTGCGCCCGGCGATGGTCGTGGTCAGCCAGAAAGCCGGCTGATGTGATCCGGCGATATTGCGATATCGCCCCTTGAAAAGTACCGGGCGGCCCCCAGATAAAGGCCAACCCGCGGCGCTGCCGCAGACCGATTGCACTTTTTGTCACCACCGAATTCGAGGTTTTTGCTATGGGACGCATCATTGGTATTGACCTGGGCACCACCAACTCCTGCGTGGCGGTTCTCGACGGCGATAGCGCCAAGGTCATCGAAAACGCCGAGGGCGGCCGCACCACGCCGTCCATCATCGCCTACACCGACGATGGCGAGACGCTGGTCGGCCAGGCGGCCAAGCGCCAGGCGGTCACCAACCCGGAAAATACCCTGTACGCCATCAAGCGTCTGATCGGCCGTCGCTTCAAGGACGACGTCGTTCAGAAGGACATCAAGATGGTGCCCTACAAGATCGCCGAAGCCGACAACGGCGACGCCTGGGTGGAAGTGAAGGGCAAGAAGATGGCCCCGCCCCAGGTCAGCGCCGAAGTGCTGAAAAAGATGAAGAAGACCGCCGAGGACTACCTCGGTGAAACGGTCACCGAGGCGGTCATCACCGTCCCGGCCTACTTCAACGACAGCCAGCGTCAGGCGACCAAGGACGCCGGCCGCATCGCCGGCCTCGACGTCAAGCGCATCATTAACGAGCCGACCGCCGCAGCACTCGCCTACGGCATGGACAAGTCGCGCGGCGACAAGACCATCGCGGTCTACGACCTGGGTGGCGGTACCTTCGATATCTCGATCATCGAAGTGGCCGACGTCGACGGCGAGACCCAGTTCGAAGTACTCGCCACCAACGGCGACACCTTCCTGGGCGGCGAAGACTTTGACCTGGCGCTGATCAACTACCTGGTCGACCAGTTCAAGTCCGACAGCGGCATCGACCTGTCCGGCGACAACCTGGCCATGCAGCGCCTGAAGGAAGCCGCCGAGAAGGCCAAGATCGAGCTTTCCAGCGCCCAGCAGACCGATGTGAACCTGCCTTACATCACGGCGGACAACACCGGCCCGAAACACCTCAACGTCAAGGTGACCCGCGCCAAGCTGGAATCACTGGTCGAGAACCTGGTGCAGCGCTCCCTCGAGCCCTGCAAGATGGCGCTCAAGGATGCCGGTCTCTCCGCCTCCGAGGTGGACGAGGTGATCCTGGTCGGCGGCCAGACCCGCATGCCGATGGTGCAGCAGAAAGCCGCCGAGTTCTTCGGCAAGGACGCGCGCAAGGACGTCAACCCGGATGAAGCCGTGGCCGTCGGTGCCGCGATCCAGGGCGGCGTGCTGGGCGGCGACGTCAAGGACGTGCTGCTGCTGGACGTCACCCCGCTGACCCTGGGCATCGAGACCCTGGGTGGCGTGATGACCCCGCTGATCGAGAAGAACACCACCATCCCGACGAAGAAGACCCAGACCTTCTCCACCGCGGATGACAACCAGACCGCCGTGACCATCCACGTGGCCCAGGGCGAGCGCAAGCAGGTCGCACAGAACAAGTCACTGGGTCGTTTCGATCTCAGCGACATTCCGCCGGCCCCGCGCGGCGTGCCGCAGATCGAGGTCGCCTTCGATCTGGACGCCAACGGCATCCTGAACGTCTCCGCGAAGGACAAGGCGACCGGCAAGGAGCAGTCCATCGTCATCAAGGCCTCGAGCGGCCTGTCCGATGAAGAGATCGATCAGATGGTGCGCGACGCCGAGGCCCACGCCGACGAGGACAAGAAGTTCGAGGCGCTGGTCCAGCTGCGCAACCAGGCGGACGGCATGATCCACGCCACCCGCAAGACCCTGGAAGAGGCCGGCGACAAGGCGACCGACGACGAGAAACAGGCCATCGAAAGCGCCATCAGCGACCTGGAAGCCGCGGTCAAGACCGACGACCAGGACGACATCCAGAAGAAACTGGATGCGCTGACCGAAGCCTCCGGCCAGCTGGCTCAGAAGATGTACGCCGAGCAGGCGGACGCCGCCCAGGCGGGCGGTGAAGGCGCCGAGGAAGCCGCGTCCAAGCCCGAGGACGACGTGGTCGACGCCGAGTACGAAGAAGTGAAAGACGAGCAGAAGAAGCAGTAACGTCTCTTTCTGCCAAGGAAAACGGTGACGCGGGGGCCAGCTCCCGCGTCGGCGTTTCCGAGCCGACCCTCATCACGTAACGAATTGACCAGGAGGCGTGGGACCCATGTCCAAGCGCGATTACTACGAAGTCCTGGGTGTTGAAAAAGGGGCCGATCAGAAAGAGATCAAGAAGGCCTACCGCCGCCTGGCGCAAAAATTCCACCCTGACCGCAACCCGGACGACGAGACCGCCGCAGAGAAATTCCGCGACGTCTCCGATGCCTACGAAGTACTCAGCGACGAGCAGAAGCGCGCCGCTTATGATCAGTTCGGCCATGCCGGTGTGGATGGCCAGGGCGGTGGCGGCTTCGGCGGCGGTGGCGCGGGCGACTTCAGCGACATCTTCGGCGACGTGTTCGGCGATATCTTCGGCGGAGGCGGCGGTCGGCGTCGCGGACCCAACGCTCCAGCGCGCGGCTCTGACCTGCGCTACAACCTCGAGCTCGACCTGGAAAGCGCGGTGGCCGGCACCACCGTCGACATCCGCGTGCCGCGTCACATCACCTGCGACCGCTGCGATGGCGACGGCGCCGAGCCCGGTACCACCAAGGACACCTGCCCGACCTGTCAGGGCATGGGTCAGGTGCGCATGCAGCAGGGCTTCTTCGCCGTGCAGCAGACCTGCCCGACCTGTCACGGTACCGGTGTGCAGATCAAGGTGCCGTGTCACAAGTGCAACGCCGAAGGCCGCGTACGCGAGACCCGCACGCTCTCGGTCAAGATTCCGCCCGGCGTGGATACCGGCGATCGCATTCGCCTGAACGGCGAGGGCGAGTCCGGCGTCAACGGCGGCCCGGCGGGGGATCTCTACGTTCAGGTAGCGATCAAGTCGCACCCGATCTTCCATCGTGACGGCAAGCACCTGCAGTGCGACGTGCCGATCAACTTCGTCGACGCTGCCCTCGGCGGCGAGCTCGAAGTGCCGACGCTGGATGGCCGCGTGAAGCTCAAGATCCCGCCGGAGACCCAGACCGGCAAGCTCTTCCGCCTGCGCGGCAAGGGCGTCAAGCCCGTGCGCGGCGGCGCCCCGGGCGATCTGCTCTGCAAGGTGGTGATCGAGACCCCGGTCAACCTCAACGACGAGCAGAAGGACCTGCTGCGCCAGCTCCAGAAGAGCTTCGACGGCAGCAACAGCCACAGCCACTCGCCGAAGAAGACCGGCTTCTTCGACAGCGTGAAGAAGTTCTTCGAAGAGATGAAGCCGTAAGGTTTCCAGGCAGACTCGCTGCGATGTCGCCACTGTTTCGGTAGCGCCGCGAGGCGTTCGCCGTTAGCGTACGAAGTCCCCGGTACCCACCGGGGACTTTTTTGTTTTCAAGGACGTCGGTCATGACTGGATTGCAGGATCGCCCGGGGCTGGGCATCTTTCTTCGCGTGCTGTCGGGGGTGATGTTCACCGGCATGTTCGTGTGCATCAAGGCGGTGAGCGACACGGTGCCGGTGGGCCAGTCGATCTTCTTTCGCTCGCTGTTCGCGCTGATCCCGATCGTGATCTTTCTGATGGTGCGCCGCGAGTTTCCCGGGGCGCTCGCGACCCGGCGACCGCTCGGGCATCTGCTGCGCTCGGGGCTGGGGGCGACGGCGATGTTCTTCTCGTTCTCGTCGGTGGCGTTTCTGCCGGTAGCCGAGGCCACACTCCTGGTGCAGCTTTCGCCGATCTTCATGGCCATGGGCGGCGTGCTACTGCTCGGCGAGAGGTTCTCGTTCTACCGCGCCGGCGCCATCGTGCTCGCACTTCTCGGCATGGCGGTGCTGGTGGTGCCCCAGCTGGGCGCGGGCAGTAGCGACGGGCGGCTTCTGGGCTATGCGCTCGGCACCATCGGGGCGCTTTTGACCGCCGGCGCCCTGCTCACCATTCGCCATATCTCGCGCACCGAAACCGCTGGCTCCATCGCGTTCTACTTCATCGTGGTGTCGGCGCTGGCCGGGCTCGCCACGTGGCCGCTGGGGTGGACGCCGCTGACCGGCAACGAGTTTGCGCTGCTGGTGCTGTCGGGGCTGTTCGGCGGGGCGGGGCATATCGCCATGACGCTGGCGTTTCGCTACGCCGAGGTGTCGAAGCTGGCCCCCTTCGAGTACGTGGCGCTGGTATGGCCGATCGCCGCCGACTGGGTGCTGTTCGGCATTCCCATCTCCAGCGGCTTCCTCCTGGCGCTGCCGTTGATGCTGGCCGGCGTGGCGCTGGCCTCGCTCGAAGGACGAGGGCTTGGCTTTCGGCGTCGCCGAAGGCGCTAGAGATACGGCCAGACACTTTTTCGAACTAAATTGCCCTTTGTATTTGCGGTGTATTGTCGCGTCTCCTATGTTTCAGGCTAATAGTTAGCAGGTTATGAGTTCTGCCCGGCTATCTATCGATCCGTTGCGGCCTTTGCACGCGGCGGGCTGAAACGAAAAAAGGGAACCGTGATGAAAAAGAGAGACGAGCCTGCTACCTCCGGGGGGCTGACCCGCAGGGAGCTACTGGGGTCGTCGGCGGCGCTGCTGGTCGGTGCCGCTGCCCCGGGCGCCGCCCAGGCGCTGACGTTTCGAGGCACCCCGGAATGGAAACCCTTGGCCAACGTGGCCGTCGAGCCGGTGGACGAAAGCGCCGGCTGGCAGTTCTTCACCGAGGAGGAGGCGGCGACCGTCGAGGCGATCGTCGAGCGGCTGATCCCGGCGGATGACCTGAGCATCAGCGGCAAGGAAGCAGGCTGCGCGATCTTCATCGACCGCCAGCTGGCCGGTGCCTACGGCGGCTTCGAGCGCCTCTACATGCACGGCCCCTTCCAGGACGGCACGCCCGAGCAGGGCGACCAGTCCCCCCTCACGCCGGGCCAGCGCTACCGCATCGGCCTTGCCGCCCTCGACGACCACTGCCGCCGCGAGCACGACGCGCGCTTTGCCGAGCTCGAGGCCGACCGGCGCGACCAGATCCTTTCCCAGCTCGAGCAGGAGCGGATTCAGCTCGACAATATCGACAGCCAACTCTTTTTCGAGCTGGTGCTCACCAACACCATGGAAGGCTTCTTCGCCGACCCCTTGTACGGCGGTAATCGTGACATGGCGTCCTGGAAGATGCTCGGCTTTCCCGGCGCCCGCTACGACTACCGCGACTACATCGAGCGACACAACGAAGACCTGGCGTTCACGCCGGTGAGCATCGGCGGGCGTTCCGACTGGCAAGCGCAGGGATAAGCGAACATGGCAACCAAACTACCTCCCACGGACGCGGTGGTGGTCGGGCTCGGCTGGGCCGGGGCGATCATCGCCAACGAACTCGTCGACGCGGGCCTCAGGGTCGTCGGCGTCGAACGCGGCCCCTGGCGCGATACCGCCAAGGATTTCAACATCGCCTCGGTCACCGACGAGCTGCGCTACGCTCAGCGTCAGGAGCTGATGCTGCGCACCGCCCAGAACACCATCACCATGCGCAACACGCCGTCGCAGACGGCGCTGCCGATGCGCAAGTGGGGCTCGTTCCACCCGGGCAACGGCACCGGTGGGGCGGGCAACCACTGGGCGGGGATCACCTTTCGTTTCCAGCCCGAGGAGTTTCGCCTGCGCAGCCACCTCGAGGAGCGCTACGGGGCGGATGCGATTCCCGACGAGCTCTCCTTGCAGGATTGGGGCACCGACTGGGACGAGATGGAGCCCTTCTACGACGCCTTCGAGAAGGTGGCCGGCACCTCCGGCCGGGCCGGGCAGCTCAAAAGCGGCCCGCAGCAGGGCGGCAACCCCTTCGAGGGCGTGCGCTCGAGCGACTACCCGACGCCGCCGCTCAGGCAGCCCTACTCGCCGACGCTGTTCGCCGAGACCGCCCGCGAGATGGGTTACAGCCCGTTCCCGGTGCCGTCGTCGCTGGTCTCCGAGGCCTACACCAACCCGCTCGGCGTGACCATGGGGCCGTGCACTTTCTGCGGTTTCTGCACCAACTACGGCTGTGCCAACTACTCCAAGGCGAGCGCCATCACCACGGTGTTGCCGGCGCTGATCCGCAAGGAGAACTTCGAGGCGCGCACCCACTGCGAGGTGCTCGAGGTCACCACCGACTCAAGCGGGCGCCGCGCCACCGGCATCATCTACGTCGACTCCGCCGGACGACGCTGGGAGCAGCCCGCCGAGATCGTCGTCGTCGCCGCCTTCACCTTCGAGAACGTGCGCCTGATGCTCACCTCGAACATCGGCCAGGCCTACGACCCGGCCACGCGCCAAGGCACCACCGGGCGCAACTACGCCTACCAGACCGCCAACAACGTGCAGCTGTTCTTCGATGACAAGAACTTCAACCCGTTCATCGGCGCAGGCGCCGTGGGCATGGGCATCGACGACTTCAACAACGACAACTTCGACCACGCGGGGCTCGGTTTCTTCGGTGGCGGCAGCATGCGCGTGACGCCGATCGGCGCGGCGCCGATCAACGCGCGCCCGACGCCGCCCGGCACGCCGCGCTGGGGCTCGAACTGGAAGCGTACCACCGTCGACAACTACAAGAGCACCATGTCGATCGGCTGCGAGGCGAGCAACTACTCCTCGCCCAACAACTACCTGTCGCTGGACCCCACCTACCGCGACCGGCTGGGGCGGCCGCTTCTGCGCATCACCTTCGACTTCACCGACAACGATCTGCGCATGGCGCAGTACGTCACCGACAAGACCGCCGAGGTCGCCCGGCGGATGAATCCGCGCCAGATCGTCGCCAACCCGCGCACCGGCCCCTGGGACGGGCGGCCCTACCAGTCCTCCCACGTGGTGGGCGGCTTCGTCATGGGGGCGGACCCGAGCAACAGCTCGGTGAACAAGCACTTGCAGGTGTGGGGCGTGCCCAACCTGTTCGTGGTCGGCGCCTCGGCGTTTCCCCAAAACCCGGGCTACAACCCCACCGGCACGGTCGGGGCGCTCGCCTTCAAGGCCGCCCACGGCATCGTCAACCGCTACCTGAGAAACCCGGGAGAGATGATTTCATGAAAACGCTCACCGGGGTCACACTCGCGCTGCTGCCGCTGTCGGCGCTGGCCGCCAGCACCGAGTACCAGGACATCGAACGCGGCCGCTACATCAGCGTGCTGGGCGACTGCGCCGCCTGCCACACCGTCGACGACGACCGGCCGCTGGCCGGCGGCGTGCCGCTGGAAACGCCCTTCGGCACGCTGATCGCCCCCAACATCACGCCGGACGACGCCACCGGCCTTGGCCGCTGGAGCCTCGATGAATTCAAGGCGGCGATGACCGAAGGGGTGGGCAAGGGCGGCTACCATCTCTATCCGGCCATGCCGTATCCCTCTTACACCCTGATGACCGACAAGGACATCCACGACCTGTGGGCGTTCCTGCAGACCGTCACGCCGGTCGAGAACGACATCGAGGCCAACCAGCTGCCGTTCCCGTTCAGCGTTCGCGGTGTGATGCGCGGCTGGAACTGGCTCAACTTCGACGAGCGCCGCTTCGAGCCGGACCCGGAGCAGCCCGACGACATCAATCGCGGGGCGTATCTGGTCGAGAGCCTGGGCCACTGCGGCACCTGCCACACACCGCGCAATTTCATGGGCGGCGACGGCGGCGACAAGTTCGCCGGGGCCACGGTGGAGGGGTGGTACGCGCCGAATCTCACTCCGAACCGGCACGTCGGCATCGGCGCCTGGAGCGAGGAGGGGCTCGTCGAGTACCTGAAGACCGGCGGCAACCGGTTCGGTTTCGCCTCGGGGCCGATGGCCGACGAGGTGCATCACTCGTCGCAATACTGGAACGACAGCGACCTGAGCGCGGTGGCGCGCTACCTGCTTTCGGGCGCGGGGCTCGATGCCGACGACTGGGACCGCGAGCCGCCCGAGCCGCTTGGCGAGGACGACCCGCAGGTACGCGCCGGTAGCCATATCTACTTCGATCGCTGCTCGGGCTGTCATACGCCCAATGGCGGCGGCGAGGAGGGCATCTTCCCGCAACTGGCAAGCAATCCGCTGGTCAACGGCGACAACACCACGTCGCTGATCCGCGTGGTGCTGGCGGGCAGCCGCCCGGTGGCCACCGACGCCAGGCCCACCGCCCCGGCGATGCCGGCCTTTGCCTGGAACTTGAGCGATAACGAAGTGGCGAGCGTGCTGACCTATGTGCGCAACAGCTGGGGT
>NZ_JAMZBD010000006.1:0-20405 GCF_024158685.1 Halomonas sp. 707D4
GTTCTGGATGGCGTCATCGAGTACATGCCGTCTCCGACCGAAGTCAAGGCGATCGAAGGTGAGCTGGACGACAAGGACGGCACCATCGCGACCCGTGAAGCGGACGACAGTGCTCCTTTCGCCGCGCTCGCGTTCAAGATCGCGACCGACCCCTTCGTCGGCACACTGACGTTCATCCGCGTCTACTCGGGCGTTCTGAAATCTGGCGATGGCGTGTACAACTCCGTCAAGCAGAAGAAAGAGCGCGTTGGCCGTATCGTTCAGATGCACGCCAACTCCCGCGAAGAGATCAAGGAAGTTCTGGCCGGCGACATCGCCGCCTGTATCGGCCTGAAGGACGTCACCACCGGTGATACCCTGTGCGACATCGACAACAAGATCGTTCTCGAGCGCATGGAATTCCCGGAACCGGTCATCTCCGTTGCCGTCGAGCCGAAATCCAAGGCCGACCAGGAGAAGATGGGCGTTGCACTGGGCAAGCTGGCTCAGGAAGACCCCTCCTTCCAGGTCAAGACCGACGAAGAGACCGGCCAGACCATCATTTCCGGCATGGGCGAGCTTCACCTGGACATCATCGTCGACCGCATGCGTCGCGAGTTCAAGGTCGAGGCCAACATCGGCAAGCCCCAGGTGGCCTACCGTGAAACCATTCGCGGCAGCGTCGAGCAGGAAGGCAAGTTCGTACGCCAGTCCGGTGGTCGTGGTCAGTTCGGTCACGTATGGCTGCGTATCGAGCCGTTGACCGCCGAAGAGAAGGGTGAAGGCGAAGAAGAGATCTTCTTCAAGTTCAACTCCGAAATCGTGGGCGGCGTGGTTCCGAAGGAATACGTGCCGGCGGTCGAGAAGGGTGCTTTCGAGCAGCTGAAAAACGGTGTCATCGCGGGCTTCCCGATGATCGACGTCAAAGTGACGCTGTACGATGGTTCCTACCACGACGTGGACTCCAACGAGACCGCGTTCAAGATCGCTTCTTCCATGGCAGTGAAGGAAGGTGCCCGGAAGGCCAAGGCCGTGCTGCTGGAGCCGGTGATGAAGGTCGAGGTCGTGACTCCCGAGGAATTCATGGGTGACGTCATGGGCGACCTGAACCGTCGTCGCGGCTTGGTGCAGGGCATGGATGACTCCTCTGCTGGTAAAGTCATCCGTGCAACGGTGCCGCTGGGTGAGATGTTCGGTTACGCAACCGATCTGCGCTCTCAGACCCAGGGCCGTGCGAGCTACTCCATGGAGTTCGCGAAGTACGATGAGGCGCCCAACAGCGTCGTTGAAGCCGTCATCAACCAAAACGGTTAACCGTTAGCTAACGTAAAGAGGTTATAGCAGTGGCTAAGGAAAAATTCGAACGTTCCAAACCGCACGTCAACGTCGGCACCATCGGTCACGTCGACCACGGTAAAACGACCCTGACTGCGGCCCTGACCCGCGTGTCTGCTGAAGTTTTCGGCGGCGACTGGCGTGAATTCGATACCATCGACAACGCTCCGGAAGAGCGCGAGCGTGGTATCACCATCGCGACGTCCCACGTCGAGTACCAGTCCGAAGAGCGTCACTACGCGCACGTCGACTGCCCGGGACACGCTGACTACGTCAAGAACATGATCACCGGTGCTGCCCAGATGGACGGCGCGATCCTGGTATGTTCTGCCGCCGACGGCCCCATGCCGCAGACTCGCGAGCACATCCTGCTGTCTCGCCAGGTTGGCGTTCCGTTCATCGTCGTGTTCCTGAACAAGGCCGACATGGTCGACGACGAAGAGCTGCTCGAGCTGGTCGAGATGGAAGTTCGTGAACTTCTGTCCGAGTACGACTTCCCGGGTGATGACACTCCGATCATCACCGGTTCTGCCCTGATGGCGCTGAACGGCGAAGACGAGAACGGCATGGGCACCACCGCCGTTGCCAACCTGATCAAGGCGCTGGACGAGTACATCCCGGAGCCGGAGCGTGCTATCGACCAGCCGTTCCTGATGCCGATCGAAGACGTATTCTCCATCTCCGGCCGTGGTACCGTTGTTACCGGTCGTGTAGAGCGCGGTATCGTCAAGTCTGGCGAAGAAGTCGAGATCGTGGGCATCCGCGACACCACCAAGACCATCGTCACCGGTGTCGAAATGTTCCGTAAGCTGCTCGACGAAGGTCGTGCAGGCGAGAACGTCGGCGCGCTGCTGCGTGGTACCAAGCGTGATGACGTCGAGCGTGGTCAGGTTCTGGCCAAGCCGGGCACCATCAAGCCGCACACCACCTTCGAAGCCGAAGTATACGTACTGTCCAAAGAAGAAGGCGGTCGTCACACTCCGTTCTTCAAGGGCTACCGTCCGCAGTTCTACTTCCGTACCACTGACGTGACCGGTACCTGTGAACTGCCGGAAGGCGTTGAAATGGTTATGCCGGGCGACAACATCAAGATGGTTGTCACCCTGATCGCCCCGATCGCCATGGACGACGGTCTGCGCTTCGCGATTCGCGAAGGCGGCCGTACCGTTGGTGCTGGCGTCGTAGCCAAGATCGTCGAGTAATCGAATTACTTGATCGATGAAAGGGGGCTCGCAAGAGCCCCCTTTTCTGCGCACCAATAGCAATTGTTTGACACGTGCTATTGGCGTGCCTATAATGCGCATCCTTTGAATGCGTGGGTAGACGGCTCGCGCCGTCGACATCCATTGGAGTTTAGGGCAAATGCAGAACCAGAAGATTCGCATTCGGTTGAAAGCGTTCGACCATCGCCTGATCGATCAGTCCACAGCGGAAATCGTTGAAACCGCTAAGCGTACTGGTGCTCAGGTTCGTGGGCCGATTCCGCTGCCGACCAACCGCGAGCGCTACACCATTCTGATTTCTCCGCACGTCAACAAGGACGCGCGCGATCAGTATGAGATTCGTACGCACAAGCGCGTGCTCGACATCGTCGAGCCGACCGAGAAAACGGTCGATGCACTGATGAAGCTCGATCTCGCCGCCGGCGTCGACGTGCAAATCAAGCTCGACTAACCACACTAGACACTTGCGGCCCAGCGTTCACCACTTTTGCATGTGAACAGCAGCCGCCGCGTCGTGAGACGCCACACAATGTGCTAGTGGAATGCTCTGGAAAGGGCAGCCATAGCGGGTGATAGCCCCGTACACTATAGGAGACTGAGTATGACTATCGGTTTAGTCGGTAAAAAGGCCGGGATGACCCGTGTCTTTACCGAAGATGGCGCATCCGTGCCCGTGACCGTTATTGAAGTGGATCCTAACCGTGTAACGCGCGTTAAAACCGTCGAGTCCGACGGCTACGCGGCGGTTCAGGTCACCACTGGCTCTCGCAAGGCCAAGCACCTCACCAAAGCGCAAGCGGGTCAGTTTGCCAAGGCGGGTGTCGAGGCCGGTCGTTCACTGATGGAATTCCGTCTTGCAGAAGGCGAGGAAGCTCCTGAAGTGGGTGGCGAACTCACCGTATCCCTCTTCGAAGCTGGTCAGATGATCGACGTGACCGGTACCTCCAAGGGTAAAGGCTTCCAGGGCGCAGTTAAGCGCTGGAACTTCCGTACCCAAGATAACAGCCATGGTAACTCCCTGTCGCATCGCGCGCCGGGTTCTATCGGCATGTGTCAGACCCCGGGTCGCGTATTCAAAGGCAAGAAAATGGCCGGTCAGATGGGCAACGTCCGCTGCACCGTTCAGAGCCTCGAGATCGTCCGTGTCGATGCCGAGCGTAACCTGCTGCTGATCAAAGGTGCTGTTCCGGGTGCAACCGGTAGCGACGTCATCGTTCGCAGCGCCGTGAAAGCTGGCTGAAGGGGATAATTACCAATGAATCTGAATCTTGCTGCAGGCACGGGTACCGTTGAAGTAGCCGACGCCACTTTTGGCAAAGAATTCAACGAAGCGCTGGTTCACCAGGTGGTCACCGCCTATCTGGCGGGTGCCCGTCAGGGAACTCGTGCTCAGAAGAACCGTTCGGACGTACGTGGCGGTGGCAAGAAGCCGTGGCGTCAGAAGGGTACCGGTCGCGCACGTGCCGGCACCATCCGCTCTCCGCTGTGGCGCAGCGGCGGCGTGACCTTCGCGGCTCGCCCGCAGGATCATTCCCAGAAGGTCAACCGCAAGATGTACCGCGCGGCGATGCGTTCCATCCTGTCCGAGCTCGTTCGCCAGGAACGTCTGGTAGCGGTCGAGGAGTTCAGCGTTGACGCGCCGAAGACCAAGCAGGTCGCTGCCAAGCTGAAAGAGCTCAACCTTGAGAAAGTGTTGATCGTCACCGAAGAAGTCGACGAGACGCTCTATCTGGCCGCACGCAACCTTCCCCACGTCAACGTGGTGGACGTCGCGGCAGCTGATCCGGTGAGCCTGGTTGCCTATGACAAGGTCCTGGTCACCGTCTCCGCCCTGCGTAAATTCGAGGAGAAGCTGGCATGAACCAGGAACGCGTATTCAAGGTTCTGCTTGGACCGCACGTGACCGAAAAGGCAGCGTCTGCCGCCGAGCGCAACCAGTACGTCTTCAAGGTGGCAAGTGACGCTACCAAGCCCGAGATCAAGAAAGCCGTCGAAGCACTGTTCGGCAAGAAGGTCGGCAGCGTTCAGACACTGAACGTCAAGGGCAAGACCAAGCGTACTGCTCATGGCGTTGGTCTGCGCAAGGGTTACCGCAAGGCGTATGTGACCCTGGCTGCGGGTGAAACGCTCGAAGACTTCTCTGGCGCCGAATAAGGGCAGGAGTACGGATAATGGCAATCGTCAAGACCAAACCCACATCCGCCGGTCGTCGCCACGTCGTCAAGATCGTTGGTGAGGAACTGTACAAGGGCCGCCCTTACGCGCCGCTCTTGGAGAAGCAGTCCAAGTCCGGTGGCCGTAACAACTACGGTCGCATCACCACCCGCCACGTGGGCGGTGGTCACCGTCAGCACTACCGTCTGATCGACTTCAAGCGCATCAAGGATGGCATTCCGGCCACCGTCGAGCGCCTCGAGCACGATCCGAATCGCAGCGCCCACATCGCGCTGCTGAAGTACGCCGATGGCGAGCGTCGTTACATCATCGCACCGAAAGGTGTCAGCGCGGGTGACGTGCTGGAATCCGGTGTCAACGCGCCCATCAAGAAAGGCAATGCCTTGCCGCTGCGCAACATCCCGCTCGGTTCGACCATCCATGCGATCGAACTCAAGCCGGGCAAGGGCGCGCAGATTGCTCGCAGTGCCGGTACTAGCGCTCAGCTGGTCGCCCGTGAAGGCAACTACGCCACCCTGCGTCTTCGCTCCGGCGAAATGCGCAAGATCCTGGCCGAATGCCGTGCGACCCTGGGTGAAGTGAGCAACTCCGAGCACAGCCTGCGTCAACTTGGCAAGGCCGGTGCGAAACGCTGGAGAGGCGTGCGCCCGACTGTTCGCGGTGTCGCGATGAACCCCGTCGATCACCCGCACGGTGGTGGTGAAGGCCGCACCAGCGGTGGCCGTCACCCGGTATCCCCGTGGGGCATGCCGACCAAGGGTTACAAGACGCGTAAGAACAAGCGCACCGACAAGCTGATCGTCCGTCGTCGCAACAAGACGCGCTGATCTAAATTGCCAAGACATTAAGAGGTAACGGCTGTGCCACGTTCACTTAAGAAAGGTCCCTTCATTGACCTTCATCTTTTGAAGAAGGTTGAGGCTGCAGTGGAGAAGAACGACCGTAAACCGATCAAGACCTGGTCGCGTCGTTCGATGATCCTGCCCAACATGGTAGGTCTCACCATCGCAGTCCATAACGGACGCCAGCATGTCCCGGTGCACGTCTCCGAGGAAATGGTGGGTCATAAACTGGGCGAATTCGCTGCTACTCGCACCTATCGCGGGCATGCGGCGGACAAGAAAGCCAAACGGTAAGCCAGAGAGGATTAGAGATGGAAGTCACAGCTAAGCTGCGTGGCGCTCGTTTATCCGCCCAGAAGGCCCGTTTGGTGGCTGACCAGGTGCGCGGTAAACCGGTCGCCGAAGCTATTGATCTGCTGACCTTCTCCCCGAAGAAGGCTGCCAAGCTGGTCAAGAAAGTGCTTCAGTCCGCCATCGCGAATGCGGAAGAAAATAACGGCATGGACATCGACGAGCTGCGTGTCTCGACCATCTGCGTCGATGAGGGCATGACGCTCAAGCGTATCAAGCCGCGCGCCAAGGGCCGTGCGGATCGTATCTTGAAGCGCACCTGCCACATCACCGTCAAGGTAGCCGAGAAGTAGGAGTCGACCAGATGGGTCAGAAAGTCAATCCAACGGGCATTCGACTGGGCATCGTCAAAGACCATGCTTCTGTCTGGTATGCCGAGCGCGGCGCTTACGCCGACAAGCTCAACAACGATCTCGAAGTGCGCAGCTTCCTGGACGAGCGTTTGAAGAACGCCTCCGTGAGCCGCATCCACATCGAGCGTCCGGCGAACAACGCCCGCATCACCATTCACACTGCTCGTCCGGGCATCGTGATTGGCAAGAAAGGTGAAGATGTCGACCGTCTGCGTCGCGATCTCTCCGACATGATGGGCGTTCCGGTTCATGTGAACATCGAAGAAGTTCGCAAGCCCGAGCTGGACGCCAAGCTGGTCGCCGCCAACGTGGCCGGTCAGCTTGAACGTCGCGTCATGTTCCGTCGTGCGATGAAGCGCGCGGTACAGAACGCCATGCGTCTTGGCGCTGGCGGCATCAAGATTCAGCTCTCAGGTCGTCTGGGTGGCGCCGAAATCGCGCGTACCGAATGGTACCGTGAAGGTCGCGTACCGCTTCACACCCTGCGTGCTGATATCGACTATGCCACCTTCGAAGCTCACACCACCTACGGTGTCATCGGCATCAAAGTGTGGATCTTCAAGGGCGAAATCCTCGGCGGTATCGAGGAAGTACGTGCCAAGGCTAAGCAACAGCAGCCTGCCGGCAACGCGCCCAAGAAAAAAGGTTCCAGGTAAGGGGAGAGCGAGTCGATGTTACAGCCCAAGCGTATGAAATTCCGCAAGATGCAGAAAGGCCGCAACCGTGGCCTGGCGCATCGCGGAAGCAAGATCAGCTTCGGTGAGTATGGCCTGAAAGCTACCGGTCGCGGCCGCATCACTGCGCGCCAGATCGAAGCCGGCCGTCGTGCGATCACGCGTCACGTCAAGCGTGGCGGCAAGATCTGGATCCGCGTATTCCCGGACAAGCCGATCTCCAAGAAGCCACTCGAAGTTCGTATGGGTAAAGGTAAGGGTTCCGTTGAGTACTGGGTAGCCCAGATCCAACCGGGTCGGGTCCTGTACGAGATTGAAGGTGTATCCGAAGAGCTCGCTCGCGAAGCATTCGAGCTGGCGGCCCAGAAGATGCCCTTGTCCACCACCTTTGCTAAACGGACGGTGATGTGATGAAAGCGCAAGAAATTCGTGAAAAGTCCGCAGGAGAGCTCCAAGAGCAGCTCCTCGAGCTCCTCCGCGAGCAGTTTAACCTGCGCATGCAGAAGGCCTCTGGCCAACTGAGCCAGACTCATCTGCTCAAGCAGGTCCGCCGGGATATCGCCCGCGTAAAGACTGTGCTCAACGAGAAGGCAGGTGATTGAGATGGCCGAAGAGAAAAAGACACGTACCCTCACTGGCAAGGTAGTGAGCGACAAGATGGAGAAATCCATCGTTGTCATGATCGAGCGTCGTGAGCGTCACCCGATCTACGGAAAATACGTTAAGCGCTCCACCAAGCTGCACGCCCATGATGAGGCGAACCAGGCAAAGGCAGGCGATACGGTTTCCATTCAGGAGTGCCGTCCGCTTTCCAAGAAGAAAGCTTGGACGCTGGTCGAGGTGGTCGAGCAGGCCAAGGGTTAACCCTGCGGTCTTTCAACCAGTGCAGTCAGGTTAGGTTTGGAGAAAACCGATGATTCAGACTCAGACAATGCTGGATGTCGCCGACAACAGCGGAGCGCGCCGGGTGCAGTGCATCAAGGTGCTGGGCGGTTCACACCGCCGCTACGCTCGCGTGGGTGACGTCATCAAGGTAACGGTGAAAGAAGCCATCCCGCGGGGCAAGGTCAAGAAAGGCCAGGTCCTCAAGGCGGTGGTCGTTCGCACCCGTAGCGGTGTCCGTCGCAGCGACGGGTCACTCATCCGTTTCGATGGAAATGCGGCGGTCTTGTTGAACAACACCAACGAGCAGCCGATCGGCACCCGTATTTTCGGACCGGTCACTCGTGAACTGCGTAACGAGCGGTTCATGAAGATCATTTCCTTAGCGCCTGAAGTGCTGTAAGGAGCGAGGCGGATATGCAAAAGATCAAACGTGACGATGAAGTCATCGTCATCGCCGGGAAGGACAAGGGCAAGCGCGGCACCGTCAAGCGGGTTCTCGAAAACCGCTTCGTGGTGTCCGGTGTGAACATGATCAAGCGTCACACCAAGCCTAATCCCATGGCGGGAAATCAGGGCGGTATCGTCGAGCGTGAGGCTCCGATTCACGCGTCCAACGTAGCCATCTTCAATTCGGAGACCGGTAAGGCGGATCGCGTCGGCTTCCAGGTGAAGGAAGACGGTACCAAGGTACGTATCTACAAGTCGACGCAGACGCAGATCGACGCCTAACGCGAGTCGGGTAGCAAAATGGCGAACTTGAAAGAACGTTATCAAAACGAGGTGGTGGCTCAGCTCAAAGAGCAGTTCAGCTACGCCAACGTAATGCAGGTACCCCGCATCACGAAAGTGACGCTCAACATGGGTATCGGTGAAGCGGTCAGCGACAAGAAGCTGATCGACAATGCCATCGGCGACCTGGAGAAACTCTCCGGTCAGAAACCGCTGGTGACCAAGGCACGCAAGTCCATCGCGGGCTTCAAGGTGCGCGAAGGCTGGCCGATCGGTATCAAGGTGACTCTGCGTGCCGAGCGCATGTGGGACTTCCTGGACCGTCTGGTGAACATCGCGATTCCTCGCGTGCGTGACTTCCGTGGTCTCAACCCGAAGTCCTTCGACGGTCGTGGCAACTACTCCATGGGTGTGCGTGAGCAGATCATCTTCCCGGAGATCGAGTATGATAAGATCGATCGCGTTCGGGGACTTGACGTCACCATCACCACTACCGCCAACACCGACGAGGAAGGTCGTGCGCTGCTGACGGCACTGAACTTCCCGTTCAAGAAATAAGGGTGGGATCATGGCTAAGAAAAGCATGGTAGAACGTGAGCTCAAGCGTACCCAGCTGGTCGAGAAGTACGCGGCCAAGCGCGCTGAGCTCAAGAAGATCATCTCGGACGTGAACACGTCCGAGGAAGAGCGCTTCGAGGCGACGCTGAAGCTGCAGCAACTGCCGCGCGACTCCAGCCCGGTTCGTCAGCGTAACCGCTGCCGCATCACTGGCCGTCCGCACGGTTTTTACAACAAGTTCGGTCTCGGCCGTAACAAGCTGCGTGAAGCCGCCATGCGTGGCGACGTCCCTGGTCTGAAGAAGTCCAGCTGGTAACGTCACGTAGAATCATCAGGAGCGCACATTAAATGAGCATGCAAGATACTCTGGCGGATATGTTCACTCGTCTCCGCAATGCGCAGATGGCCACTAAAGAGACGGCAACCATGCCGTCTTCCAAGCTGAAAGTGGAAGTGGCCCGCGTGCTGAAGGAAGAAGGTTACATCACCGACTTCTCGGTTGCCGAAGGCGTGAAGCCCGAACTGACCGTGACCCTCAAGTACTTCGAGGGCAAGCCGGTCATCGAGCACATTCAGCGGGTTTCCAAGCCGTCTCTGCGTCAGTACAAGGGCAAGGACAACCTGCCCAAGGTCGCCGACGGTCTGGGCATCGCGATTGTCACCACCTCCAATGGTGTCATGACCGATCGTGCCGCGCGCCAGGCTGGCGTCGGTGGCGAAGTCATCTGCACCGTATTCTAGGAGGCTGGAATGTCCCGCATAGCGAAATATCCGGTTAAAGTGCCTGCCGGCGTTGACGTCAAGATCAACGGCGACCAGCTGACCGCCAAAGGCGGCCAGGGCACACTGTCGATGCCCATTCACCAGGACGTGGTGATTGGACAGGAAGACGGCCAGCTGACCTTCGCCCCGAGCGAAAACGCCAAGAGCTGGGCCATGGCCGGTACGACCCGCGCCCTGGTTCAGAACCTGGTGACGGGCGTCTCCGAGGGTTTCACGAAGACTCTCGAAATTGTCGGCGTCGGCTACCGCGCGCAAGCGAAAGGCCAGACGCTCAACCTTTCACTGGGCTTCTCGCACCCGGTCGACTATGAACTGCCCAAGGGTGTAACGGCGGAAACGCCGAAGAACACCGTGATCGTGCTGAAGAGCGCGGACAAGCAGATGCTCGGCCAGTGCGCCGCGGAAATCCGCGCCTTCCGTCCGCCTGAGCCGTACAAAGGCAAGGGTGTCCGGTACGCCGACGAGCAGGTGCGTCGCAAAGAAGCCAAGAAGAAGTAAGGCAGGGTTATGAACGCGAAGAAAGAATCTCGTCTCCGTCGTGCCCGCCGCGCTCGCGCCAAGATCCGCGAGCTGGGCGTGTATCGCCTGTGCGTCAACCGTACCCCGCGTCACATCTATGCGCAGATTATCTCGCCGGATGGTGGCAAGGTGCTGGCCAGCGCTTCCACGCTGGACAAGGCACTGCGCGAGGGTGCGACCGGTAACTCCGACGCGGCCTCCAAGGTCGGCGCTCTGATTGCCGAACGCGCTAAAGAAGCAGGCATCACCCAGGTGGCCTTCGATCGTGCTGGCTTTAAATATCACGGTCGCGTCAAGGCTCTGGCCGACGCCGCTCGTGAAGGCGGCCTGGAATTCTAAAGGGTTTTACGATGGCGAAGAACGAACAGCAAAACGGTGATCTGCAAGAGAAGCTCGTGCAGGTCAACCGCGTCGCCAAGGTGGTCAAGGGTGGTCGTATTTTCGGCTTCACCGCGCTGACCGTCGTGGGCGATGGTAAAGGTCGTGTCGGTTTCGGTCGTGGCAAGGCGCGTGAAGTGCCGGTCGCGATCCAGAAGGCGATGGACCAGGCGCGTCGCAACATGGTCAAGGTAAACCTCGCAGGCCAGACGCTGCAGTACCCGGTCAAGGCCCGTCACGGCGCCTCCAAGGTGTACATGCAGCCGGCTTCCGAAGGTACCGGCATCATCGCCGGTGGCGCCATGCGCTCCGTACTGGAGCTCGCCGGTGTCCACGACGTACTGGCCAAATGCTACGGTTCCACCAACCCGGTAAACGTGGTACGAGCGACCGTCAAGGGTCTCTCCTCCATGCAGTCACCGGACGACGTGGCCGCCAAGCGCGGTCTGTCTGTCGAAGCGATTACGGGGTAAGACACCATGGCAGCTATGATCAAGGTTACCCAGATCCGCAGCACCATCGGCGTTTTGCCCAAGCACAAGGCCACCATGAAAGGTCTGGGCCTGCGTCGCATCGGTCACACGGTTGAACTGGAAGACACCCCGGCCGTACGCGGCATGATCCACAAGGTAACCTACCTTGTGCGCGTTGAGGGAGAGTAATCCATGAAGCTCAATACCTTAAGCCCGGCTCCGGGTGCAAAACACGCTGAGAAGCGTGTGGGTCGTGGTATCGGTTCCGGTCTGGGCAAGACCGGTGGCCGTGGCCACAAGGGTCAGAAGTCTCGCAGTGGCGGCAGCGTCAAGCCCGGTTTCGAAGGCGGCCAGATGCCGCTGCAGCGTCGTCTGCCGAAATTCGGCTTCACGTCGGCCAAGTCGCTGGTATCTGAAGAAGTACGCCTGGCCGAGCTTGCCAAGGTCGAAGGTGACGAAGTCACCCTCGAGACCCTGAAGCAAGCCAACGTGCTGAAGGATTCTACGCAATTCGCGAAGATCATCCTGTCCGGCGAACTGAACAAGGCGGTTACCGTTCGCGGTCTCAAGGTCACCAAAGGTGCCCGTGACGCGATCGCAGCCGCTGGCGGCAAGGTAGAGGACTAAATGGCGAAGTCAGGAAACATGCCGGCGACGGGCAGCGGTCTGAGTGAACTGTGGGCGCGTCTGCGCTTCGTGCTCCTCGCCATCGTGGTGTACCGAATCGGTGCCCACATTCCCGTACCCGGTATCAATCCTGACCAGCTTGCTGCCTTGTTTCGGGAGCAGCAGGGCACCATCCTGGGCATGTTCAACATGTTCTCGGGTGGTGCGCTGGAGCGCATGAGTGTTCTCGCCCTGGGGATCATGCCCTATATCTCGGCGTCGATCATCATGCAGCTCATGACTGCGGTCTCTCCTCATCTTGAACAGCTCAAGAAAGAGGGTGAGGCCGGCCGCCGAAAGATCAGCCAGTACACCCGCTACGGCACGGTGATACTGGCGCTTGTCCAGGCCACCGGCATGTCCGTGGGTCTGGCGAGCCAAGGCATCGCTTACAGCGCTGACTTCAGCTTCTACTTCACCGCCGTGGTGACGTTCGTTTCCGGCGCGGTGTTTATGATGTGGCTAGGTGAGCAGATCACCGAGAAAGGTATCGGCAACGGTATTTCGCTGCTGATCTTTGCCGGTATCGTCGCCGGGCTACCCAGCGCCGTGGGTCAGGCTTTCGAGCTTGCCCGCAACGAAGGGGCCTGGAATGTTCTTCCGCTGTTAGCGCTGTCGGTACTCGGCATCGCCACCGTGGCGTTCGTGGTGTTCATCGAGCGCGGCCAGCGCCGCCTGAAGGTGAACTATCCGCGTCGCCAGGTCGGCAACAAGATGTATGCAGGCCAAAGCAGCTATCTCCCCTTGAAGGTGAACATGGCCGGTGTCATTCCGGCGATCTTCGCCTCCAGCATCCTGCTCTTTCCGGCATCGGTCGGTCAGTGGGTGGGTGCCGGTGAAGGGATGGAGTGGCTGCAGCGTGCGTCGCAAGCGCTTGGCCCCGGCCAGCCGCTCTACATCTTGCTTTTCGCGGCGGCAGTGGTATTCTTCTGCTTCTTTTACACAGCGCTGGTCTTCAACCCCAAGGATGTGGCTGACAATCTGAAAAAGTCAGGCGCCTTCCTGCCGGGCATTCGCCCCGGCGAGCAGACCGCTCGCTATATCGACAAGGTGATGACTCGTCTGACCTTGTTCGGTGCCTTGTATATCACTGCGGTTTCCCTGATGCCCCAGTTCCTCATCGTTGCCTGGAACGTGCCGTTCTTCTTTGGCGGTACGTCGCTTCTGATCGTGGTGGTGGTCATCATGGACTTCATGGCTCAGGTGCAGTCGCATCTCATGTCGCATCAATATGACTCGGTGATGAAGAAGTCCAACCTGAAAGGCTACGGTAGCGGCGGCATTATGCGCTAAGCGCTGCCTCCGGGGGTCTCGGCCCCCGGACGTGCCGAGAGCCGTTTTTGGAGAAAGAACGATGAAAGTTCGAGCTTCCGTGAAGAAGATGTGCCGTAACTGCAAGATCATTCGTCGCAACGGCGCCGTTCGCGTCATCTGCGTCGAGCCGCGGCACAAGCAGCGTCAGGGCTAAACACCTCGCTGCAATCAAGCGGGCGCCGGCATACCCCTTGCCTTCGGGCAACCAAAGGGGTATGCTGTTGCGCCTTTTAAAGATGAACAAACGAGCAAGCCGCTCAAATTTCGGAGTAAGCTGATGGCCCGTATTGCAGGCGTCAATATCCCGGACAACAAGCATGCGGCGATCTCGCTGACCTATATCTTCGGGATCGGCCGTACCCGCGCTGCGCACATCTGTGCCGCCGCCGGCATCGAGCCGACTGCCAAGATCCAGGACCTGTCTGCTGAAGAAGTCGACACCCTGCGTTCTGAAGTTGGCAAGTACACCGTAGAAGGTGACCTTCGTCGTGATGTCACGCTTAACATCAAGCGTCTCATGGACCTGGGTTGCTACCGTGGTCTGCGTCATCGTCGTAGTCTTCCGCTGCGTGGTCAGCGGACCAAGACTAACGCGCGTACCCGTAAGGGCCCGCGTAAGCCGATCCGCAAATAACACGCAGGCTCTTTCATAGAGCCTTGGCGTAAAGACAGGAATAGACATCAACATGGCTAACCCGCGCAGTAACCGTAAAAAGGTTAAAAAGCAGGTAGTGGACGCCGTTGCGCACATCCACGCCTCTTTTAACAACACGATCGTGACGATCACAGACCGCCAGGGCAACGCGCTTTCTTGGGCGACCGCCGGTGGTTCGGGTTTTCGTGGTTCTCGCAAGAGTACCCCGTTCGCAGCGCAAGTCGCGAGTGAACGTGCAGCTACCGCTGCAGCCGAGTATGGTGTGAAAAACGTAGACGTGCTGGTCAAGGGCCCCGGTCCCGGCCGTGAATCCGCCGTGCGTGCACTCAACGCTGCCGGCTTCCGCGTGCAAAGCATCACAGACGCGACGCCCATTCCTCACAATGGTTGCCGTCCGCCTAAGAAACGCCGCGTTTAAGGAGACAGATTCATGGCTCGTTATATTGGACCGAAGTGCAAACTGTCTCGTCGTGAAGGCACCGACCTCTTCCTGAAGAGCGGTGTCACTCCCTTCGAGAAAAAGTGTAAATCCGAGCAGATCCCGGGTGTACACGGCCAGCGTCGTCAGCGTCTTTCCGACTACGGCTTGCAGCTTCGCGAGAAGCAAAAGGTACGTCGTATCTACGGCGTCCTTGAAAAGCAGTTCCGCAACTACTACAAGGAAGCCGCTCGCCTGAAAGGCGCGACCGGTGAAGTCCTTCTGCAGTTGCTCGAATCCCGACTGGACAACGTCGTCTACCGGATGGGCTTCGGCTCGACGCGCTCCGAAGCGCGCCAGCTGGTCAGCCACAAGGCGATCTCCGTCAACGGTAAAACCGTCAACGTACCTTCCTTCAAGGTTCGTCCGGGTGACGTGATTGCCGTTCGTGAGAAGGCGAAGAACCAGGCACGTATCCAGAACGCGTTGACCATCTCGGCCAACCGTGGCGACGTCGCTTGGATCGACATCGACGCCAAGAAGATGGAAGGCACTTTCAAGGCTCTGCCTGAACGCGGTGACCTGACTGCCGACATCAACGAAAACCTGATCGTCGAGCTGTACTCCAAGTAAGCGAGTTGCCTGGCAACTCTGCTTCTTGAAGCCTGGGCGAGGCGTTTCACGCCTCGCCCGGGTGCTCATGAGTACACGCTCTAGAGTACTCAGTATCCGTTTGGCAGCCTGAAAGGTGTTCATATGCAGCGTTCAGTGACAGAGTTTCTTCGCCCGCGCGATATCAAGGTCGAAGAAATCAGCGCACATCATGCCAAGATCGTCCTCGAACCGTTCGAGCGCGGTTTTGGTCACACCCTGGGGAATGCTCTGCGTCGCATTCTGCTTTCGTCCATGCCCGGCGCCGCCGTGGTCGAGGCCGAAATCAGTGGAGTCGAGCACGAGTACAGTGCCCTCGAAGGGGTGCAGGAAGATGTCATCGAGATCCTCCTGAACTTGAAAGATGTCGCGATCAAGATGCACAGCCGCGATGAGGCGGTGCTCTCGCTGAACAAGCAGGGCCCGGCCGTCGTCACCGCTGGCGACATTGCGCTTGATCATAGCGTCGAAATCGTCAACCCGGACCACGTCATTGCACACGTCAATGAAGGGGCCGAGCTGAAGATTCAGCTGAAAGTGGCGCTGGGTCGTGGCTACGAACCGGCTGACGCTCGTGGCTCCGACGAAGAGACCCGCGCGATCGGTCGCCTGCAGCTGGATGCCACCTTCAGCCCTGTTCGCCGTGTTTCCTACTCGGTCGAAGCCGCGCGTGTCGAGCAGCGTACCGACCTCGACAAGCTGATCATCGACCTGGAAACCGACGGTACTCTGGATCCGGAAGAGGCAATCCGCCGCAGTGCGACCATCCTGCAAGAGCAGCTGGCCGCCTTCGTCGACCTGGAAGCTGACAAAGAGCAGGAAGTCGAAGAGGAAGAGGATCACATCGATCCGATCCTGTTGCGCCCCGTAGACGATCTCGAGTTGACCGTACGCAGCGCGAACTGCCTGAAAGCCGAGAATATCTACTACATCGGTGATTTGATCCAGCGCACGGAAGTGGAGCTGCTCAAAACCCCGAACCTCGGCAAGAAGTCCCTGAACGAAATCAAGGATGTTCTGGCAGCGCGCGGTCTTTCCCTCGGCATGCGGCTGGAAAATTGGCCACCCGCGAGCCTGAAGGACGACAAGGCCTCCGCGTAAGCGTCGTCTCGAGTCCCAGTTTGGTAAGGAATCACAACCATGCGTCATCGTAAGAGTGGTCGTCATCTGAATCGTACCAGCTCGCACCGTCAGGCGATGTTCAAGAACATGTCTGTCTCGCTGGTCGAGCACGAAGTCATCAAGACAACCCTGCCCAAGGCCAAGGAGCTGCGTCGCGTCATCGAGCCGCTGATCACCCTGGCCAAGCAGGACAGCGTCGCCAACCGCCGTCTGGCGTTTGCGCGCACGCGCTCCAAGGAAGCCGTTGGCAAGCTCTTCAACGAGCTGGGCCCGCGTTACTCCGAGCGTCCGGGTGGCTACATCCGTATTCTCAAGTGCGGTTTCCGCCCCGGCGACAACGCCCCCATGGCGTACGTCGAGCTGGTCGACCGCCCGGTCGCCGATCAAGCGGCCTCCGACGAGTAAGCGGCTTCGCGGTACAATGAAAACCGACCCTCCGGGGTCGGTTTTTTTATGTCCCCACTTCTATCGCCGCGGCATTGCCTCGTAGAATACGTGGTCGAGGCACGTCGACGTGCTAACCTGAGCGTTTGGGGCGAGGGCGGGCGCCAAGGCCGCAGGATCAACCGAGTCAAGCAAGGGGCGAATGATGGCAACGAGGGGAGTGAGGGCGAGCACCGCCGCGCGGTGGTGGCTCGTGTGGACGCTGATGCTGGCGTGCCTAGTGTTCGCCACCGTGGCGCAGGCCAACAATCCGCGCTATGCGGGGATCGTGGTGGATCTCGAGAATGGCGAGGTGCTCTATTCGGAGAACGCCGACTTACAGCGCTACCCCGCGTCGCTCACCAAGATAATGACGCTGTACCTGGCCTTCGAGGCGCTCGACCAGGGCCAGCTGAGCCTCAACCAGCCGCTGGCCGTCTCCGCCCAGGCCTCTGCCATGCCGGCCACCAAGCTGTGGCTCTCCGCTGGCAGCACGATCCCGCTGGACACCGCCATCCGCGCGCTGGTCGTGCGCTCGGCCAACGATGTCGCCGTGGTGGTGGCCGAGGCGCTCGGCGGCAGCGAGTCGCGCTTTGCCAGCATGATGACCGCCAAGGCCCGCGAGCTCGGCATGAACAGCACGACCTTTCGCAACGCCTCGGGCCTGCCGGACGATGGCCAGACGACCACCGCCCGCGACATGCTGATCCTCGCCACCCGGGTCATGCAGGACTTCCCTCAGTACTACCACTACTTCGGCCTGCAGGAGTTCAGCTACAACGGTACCCGCCACACCAGCCACAACCGCCTGGTGCGTGACTACCCCGGCGCCGACGGCCTCAAGACCGGCTTCATTCGCGCCTCCGGGTTCAACGTGGCGACCACCGCGGTCCACGATGGCCGGCGGATGATGGCCGTGGTGATGGGGGGCTTCAGCTCCTCCTCCCGCGATGCCCACATGGCGGACCTGCTCGATCGCAGCTTCGCCCGGGCGCGGCTGCGCGACAACACCAGCTGGATGGCCGATACCAACTTCTCCCGCGAGTTCATGGCCTTCGACGGTCCGTCGCGGCCGCTGACCTCGCCGCCGCCCAGCACGCCACTATCGCCGATCCTCGCCAACGTCGACACTTCCACGCTCTCCCCGGCGGCCACCCGGCCCGCGACCCCGAGCGTGGCCCAGGCGGTGGCGTCCACGGCTGCGCCTTCGTCCGCCACGCCAGCGCCCGACCCGCTACAAGAACTGATCAACCAGCAGACCCAGGCCACCCAGGCCCCGGCACCCATTGCGCCCTCCACCTATACCGGCGGCGACTGGGGCATCCAGGTGGGCGCCTTCAGCCAGGCAAGCCATGCCGAGCAGCTCGCCCGCCAGGCGGCCAACCGCCTGCCCAATGGCGTCGGTGGACGCGTCACGGTAGACCAGCTCGGCGGCCAGACGCCGGTGTTCCGTGCCCGCGTGGTGGCCCTCGACGAAGCGCGTGCCATCCAGGCCTGCCAGACCCTCCACGCCCAGGGCATGGATTGCATGGTCGTCAACGCAAGCCTCTAGTCTCGCACACGGCCACGAACGCCAGGGCCCCGCTGATGTGATGTCAGCGGGGCCCTGGCGTTCGTGATGGGGCTGGCCCGGGTCGCACGTTCGTTGCCCAGGCTGTGGCTTCATCAGGCGAAAGCGTAGACGTCCATCGCCAAAACGCCCTCCTCGACGCTGTGATGCAGCTTGCGGCCTTCGCCGCCGGCGCCCATGGCCACCAGCAGCGGCTGGAAATGTTCCGGCGTGGGGTGGTTGCGGCGTGCCTGAGGCGCCTTTTCCCACTCGATCAGCGCCTGGCGGTCGCCGTGCTCGAACTGCGTGCTGACCCAGTCGGCGAACTCGTCGACCCACGCGGGGATCCGGCTGCCCACCGGCATCGTCTCGTACAGGTTGTGGGTCAAACTGCCCGAGCCCACGATCAGGATGCCCTCGTCACGCAGCGGCGCGAGCTTCTCGCCGAAGGCCACCAGCTCTTCGTTGGACCAGCGAATCGGCAGCGATACCGACACGACCGGAACGTCCGCCTTGGGGAACATCAGCGACAGCGGCACCCAGGCGCCGTGGTCGAAGCCGCGCTCGACCAGGTCGGCCTCCAGCAGCGACGCCAGCCGCCTGGCCAGTGCGGGCTCCCCCGGGGCCGGGTAGCGGCACTCGAAGAGTTCGCGCGGGAAGTTGCCGAAGTCGTGGATGGTGTCCGGCCAGGCATCATTGCTGACCTTGAGCTTCACGCTTTCCCAGTGGGCGGAAACGACCACCACCGCCTTCGGGGTGAGGGTCTGGCCGAGCTCGCGCAGAAAGCGATGAGCGGGCGTCGGGTTCAAGGCGAGCATGGGAGAGCCGTGGGAAATAAACAGACTGGGTAGCATGGTCGATCTCCTCGTGCGGCCCCCGGCGTACCGGGGGCGTAGAATGGTATCAGTGAGTGCGGCCGGTCAGGCTGAAGCTGCCGCCGCCGAGGCCGGCCTGTACCAGCAGTGCCACGGCCCAGAACACCGGGAACTCCCAGCCGCCGCCGGGGTTGGAGAACACCCAGCCGTTGCCCAGGTGGACCGAGGCTGCGCCCAGCAGCAGCGGAATCATCAAAAGGCTCACCCAGCGGGTATAGATACCCAGGATCAATGCCAGGCCGCCGCCGAGTTCGCCGGCGATGGTCAGGTAGGCCAGAAAGCCGGGCAGACCGAGGGACTCGAAGTAGGCGACAGTGCCGGGCAGGGTGAACACGAGCACTTTCATCAGGCCGTGGGCCAGCGCCATCACGCCCAGCGAGACGCGCAGCAAGGTCGTGGCATGGGAGTGGAAAAGAGGGTTGGACGTCGGGGTTTGCATGCTGTTCATCAGGTTTCTCCAGTGGGCGGTCAGGGGTGGCCGATGGAGATACTTTATGTCAGCGAACGATGAAGATAATCTGCGGTTTGATCACTTCACTGTTGCGCCATGCGCGACAATCCCATGGCCTCCTCCCAGCACGGCGGCTCGCCCCAGGTGGCGCGCAGCAGCTCGATGAACCCCTCCACCTTCGCCGGCAGGTAGCGCCTGGCGATATAGAGCGCGTTGATGTCCAGCATCGTCGGCGGCTGGTCGAGAAGGATCGGCACCAGCCGGCCCGCCAGGATGCTCTCGGTGACCAGAAAGCTCGGCTGCTGCGCGATGCCCAGCCCCGCCTCCGCCATGTGGGTCAGCACGTCGCCGTTGTTGCTCTCCAGCGGCCCCCGGGGCATCACGCTGGTACCGTCGCCCAGCGTCCACTCGCCGCTGGTCTGGCCGCTGCGATAGCGCAGGCAGCGGTGATCGGCCAGTGCCTTCGGGGTGGCGGGGGTGCCGTAGCGCTCGAGATAGCCGGGCGAGGCGCAAAACAGCATGCGACAGCGGGTGATGCGCCGCGCCACCAGAGTGGAGTCGGCCAGCTGGCCGATGCGGATCGCCACGTCGTAGCCCTCCTCGACGAGATCCACCCGGCGGTCGTTGAGATCCAGACGCACCTGGAGCTTCGGGTGCTCGACCATGAAGCGGGCCACCAGCGGCGCCAGATAGCGCACGCCAAAGCTCATCGGCGCGTTGATGCGCATGTCGCCCTGGATCTGCTGGGTGGTGCTGCTGACGTCGCTTGCCGCCTCGTCCAGGGCGGCCAGGATGGCCTGGGCGTGGGCCAGGTAGCGCTCGCCTTCGGTGGTCAGATGGATACGCCGCGTGGTGCGCTGCAAAAGGCGCACGCCGAGGGTCTCCTCCAGCGCCATCACCTGGCGCGACAGACGCGTGCGCGAACTATCCAGCGCCTCGGCGGCGCGGGTATAGCTGCCAAGCTCCGCCACCTTGACGAAGGCGGCGATATGCTCGATCTGGTGCTTCACCGCCGAAGCGCCTG
>NZ_JAMZBD010000007.1:0-20246 GCF_024158685.1 Halomonas sp. 707D4
GGAGGAAACCTCATGAGCGACATTCTGCGCCGCGACCCCCGCAAGGAGTGGATCATTCGCAACCGCCTGCATCCGCAGCACCTGAGCGTGCTGGCGGATCGTGGCACCACTCGCGCCATCGAGTGGATGGGCCCCAACGGCGTAATGCGCCGCGACCCGCACGCGGTCGGCTTCATCGGCCCCAACGGCGTACGCCGCATCGATAGAAGCGGCGCCCAGCAGGCCGCCCAGGCGCCGGCGCACAGCGCGGCGGCCAAGGATACCCGCCAGAACGTCATCATCGACGCCCCGGCCTTCATCGTGGCCGTGGTGCCGGACATGGCCGGCGGGCGCCTGTCGGCGCATGATCGTGACCTGCTGGGCCTGGCCCGCCAGCTCGCCGACGCCGACCCGGCAACCCCCGGCGCGGTGCTGGCGGTGGTGTTCGGCGAGCACAAGGAGAGCGCCTTCGGCGAGGCCGGCATCGACCGCCTCCTGCACCTCGAGGACGAGCGCCTCATCGGCTACGCGCCGGAGCACAGGGTGGCGGTGCTGCAGAGCGTGGAGCGCGAGTTCGACCCGCGCTTCTGGCTGCTGCCCGACTCGGTCATCGGCGGAGGCGAGCTCGGCCGGCGCCTCGCGGCGCGCCTGGGCGAGCGCCCGGCGACCCAGGTCTGGCAGGTGGAAGCCGACGCCCGGAGTGCAACGGGCTGGCGCGCCACCGCCCGGGCGGGGGCAGGCCGCCAGGACGTGCAGCGCACTCTGCCGCGCGTCGTGCTGGCGCTGGCGGAGTGCGCCGACCCGGTCAGCGAGACGCGCCACGCCGCCGAGGCCGTCACCCTCGCCCAGCCGAGCCCGGACGTGCTCGGGCGCATCGAGGACCTGGGCGAGGTGGCGGTGGACCCGGCCGGCGTGTCGCTTGCCGAGGCCGAGTTCATCCTCTCCGCCGGCAACGGCGTCAAGGATTGGGACGGCTATCATCACGCCGCCGAGGTGCTCGGCGCGACCAAGGGCGCCTCGCGCGTGGCGGTGGACGACGGCTTCATGCCGCGGGATCGCCAGGTCGGCGCCACCGGCACCTGGGTCTGTGCCAAGGTGTACGTGGCGGTAGGCATTTCCGGCGCCATCCAGCACCTTCAGGGTATCCAGAGCTGCGAGAAGGTGGTGGCCATCAACCTCGACCCGGGCTGCGACATGGCCAAGCGGGCCGATCTGACCGTGATCGGCGATGCCAGCGCCGTGCTCGCCGCCCTGGTGGCGCGCGTCGAGCAGTACCGTCTTGAGCAGCAGGAGAACCGCGATGCCGCATGAAGCCAACGCCCCGGCGAATGCCGGACTGAACGTGGCCGTCCTGGTGTCCGTCGGCCGTCATCCGCTCACCGCGCGCGCGCGCCGCGCCGACCAGGATGCCCGGGCGGTGGAGATGGCGCTGACGCTCGAGAACGCCGCGATCAGCCTGCTTCACGCCGGTCCCGACGACCCCGAGCGCCAGCAGGCGCTGCGCGGCTACCTGGGCATGGGGCTCGAAACGCTCGACCTGCTCGAGCAGAGTGCCGAGGCCGACGTGATCTCGGTGCTGGTGGAGGAGCTTCGCCACCGCGCGCCCCAATTGATTCTGACCGGCAGCCGTGCCGAGGCCGGCGAGGCGTCCGGCGCGCTGCCGTTTCTGCTCGCCGAGGCGCTGGGCTGGCCGATCATCACCGGCCTGGCCGCGGTGGAAAAGGTGGAGAACGGCACCGCGGTGGTGCTCCAGGCGCTGCCGCGCGGCAAGCGTCGGCGCCTGCGCGTTCGCCTGCCGGCGCTGGCCACGGTGGATGCCAGTGCCCCGCCCGCCCGCCAGAGCGCCTTCGGCCCGGCTCGACGCGGTGCGTTCGAGCACCAGACGCGACCGAGCGAGGTGGACGAACCCTTGAGCGCCTGGCAGTTCCAGGAAGCGCGCAAGCGCCCCAAACGCCTCAAGATCGTCAAGGCCTCCTCGGCGCGGGACCGCTTCAAGGCCGCCGCCGCCAAGGCGGAAGGCGGCGGCGGACAGACGCTTGCTGACGTCACCCCCGAGCAGGGTGCCGAGGCGATCTTCAAGCTGTTGAAAGAGGAAGGCGTGCTGCGCTAGACCGCCCGCCGGCCAACAGACCGACCCGCCCCGGTGGCGGGTCGTTGCGTTGTGCGGCCTAGGGCATGACGCCGGGGTAGAGGCGCAGGCGCTGGCGCTCCAGGTGCAGCCCGCGCCAGGCGTGCAGCACCAGCACCGCGATCACGATCGCGCCGCCCAAAAGCGTCGAGACGCCGGGCTGCTCGCCCAGAAACCACCACACCCAGAGCGTGCCCAGCGCCGTCTCCACGAGATAGAAAAGCGCCACCTCGGTGGAGGGCAAATAGCGGGTCGCGGTGTTGATCAGCACCGTGGCCAGAGGCATCTGCACGAGCCCCATCAGCGCCAGGATCGAGAAGCGCGGCGCATCCAGCGCCAGGGGGGTGGCCAAGGGCAGCGCGATGGCCGCCGACAGCAGCCCGCCGCCGGCGATCACGCTGACCCGGTCGATGTGAGGATAGCGCCGCAGCAGGGTCAGATTGGCACCGACGACAGCGGCGGCGGCGAGCGCATAGAGATTCCCCTCCAGCATGCCCAGCGCCCCCTTGCCCAGAAAGACCAGGCTCATGCCGAACATGCAGAGCACGATGGCGACGAGGGTGCGAAACGCCACCCGCTCGCCGAGAAACAGCCGTGAAAAGATCGCCGCGAACAACGGCGCGATGCTCAGGATGACCACCACGTTGGCCACGCTTGCCTTCATCACCGCCAGCACGAACAGCACCGACGTCAGCCCCAGCAGTATCGCCGAGCCCAGCGAGGCCACGGGATGCAGGCGTACCAGCTTCAACCGCTGGCGGCTGACGGCGATCGCGCCCAGTACGCAGAACATCAAGAAACCGCGCCAGAAGACGATCGTCCAGCCGTCGGTATTCGCCAACAGAATCAACAGCCCGTCGAAGCTGAGAAACACCACGCCGAGCAGCACGATCACCAGACCGCGTTGGTAAGTACTGAGCTGCATGCATTGGCTCCTGATCGATGAATGCAAGACACCCGCCAGCGGGCGGGTGTCCGAGCATACCAGCCAAGCGCGATGTCCGCGCTAGCGCCCCTGCACGGCGTAACCTGCCGCTGCGCGCTCGCGGCGTCCCGGCCGCACCAGCCAGAACCCCGCCGCGCCGGCGACGAGCAGCATCGCACCGCAGCCGAGAGCCAGGCCATAGGCTCCCTGCACCGCCGTCGGCGCAAGCCCGAAGGCGGCAGCGAAGCCGTCCAGGGTCACCGCGTACTGGCGCCACAGGAAGACCCCGATCGCCACGCCGCTGAGCATGGTACACAGCGCCACCCAGCGCGTGCCCGGCACCAGGGCGCGGTCGGCGCCGGTATCGCTAGCGTGCAGCGACGCCCGGTAGGTCGCCTCCGCTGAGCTCACCCGCGTGAGCGACGACGCCACCGCGATGGCCACCAGCGCCAGCAGCGTGCTGATCAGCACCGGGTGCAGGTAGACCGGAAGCGAGAGCCACTCGGCCTGCACCAGCAGCGAGATGGCGACATTGCCGGCAAAGCCGACCGCCAGCCCCCAGCCGGCGCCGGCGGCGGTGATGCGCTTGCTCCAGATGCTCAGAAGCGCCACCGGCCCCCAGGAGGAGGCAAAGAGCGTGGCGGCGAACCACACCACCGACATCACCGCCGGCGGCTGGAACAGCGCCAGAATCAGCGCCACCAGACCGGCGACGAGCACCGCGAGGCGACTCTTGCGCATCGCCGAGGCTTCGTCCTTCGAGGCGCTCAAAATGTCGTTGGAGATACTGAAGCCGATGATCGACAGAAACGTCGAGCAGGACGAGAGCCCGGCGGCGAACACGCCGGTGAGGATCACCACGCCCAACCAGGTCGGCAGGATATTGAGCGCCACCCAGATCATAGAGCGCTCCGGATCGAGCCCGGGGTCGTACAGGTTGATGGCCGCGCCGGTCATCATCATCAGCGCGTAGAACACCGCCAGCGCCACTGCGGTGAGCATCGCCGAGCGCATCACCACGTGTTCGTTGCGCGCCATCAGGTAGCGACTCGACTGCCAGGGGCTCGCCGCCAGCACCGCCGCCCACACAAGGCCCAGCGTCAGGCCCCAGGTCAGCGCCTCGCCGGGAGTCGTGAAGGTGGCGTCGGGCCCGTCGAGCACCCCGTGCCACAGCGCGATGCCGGGCTTGTCGGTCTGGACGAGAAGCCCTTCGACCACGCCGCCGAAACTGCCCAGATCCTGGATCACGTAGAACGAGCCGCCGAGGGCGGCCAGCGAGAAGATCACGAACATGACGGTATCGGTGACCATCACCCCCGGCGAGCCGGAGTAGAGAATGAAGCCGGTGTAGGTCGCCCACACCAGCACCAGCCCCACCCAGTAGGGCATGCCGGTCAGCTCGGAAAACATGATGCCCGCGCCCTGCATCACGCCCAGAAGGTAGGCGCCCAGGCCGATGATGGTGGTCAGCCCCGCGATCACCTGCACCCGGCGCGAGGCGAAGCGCTTGCCGAAGAACTCCGGCACGGTGTTGGCGCCGCTTCGACGCAGATAGCGCCCGAACACCAGCGCCCCCAGCAGGCACCCTGAGGTGCTCACGGCAGCGAAGATCAGCATCACGAAGGGGTAGCCCTGGTAGGCGAAACCGGTCTCGCCCAGAAAGGCGCTGGTGCTGAGATAGCTCGCCACCAGCGTGCCGAGAATGAAGAAGGTCGGCGCATTGCGCCCGGCCACCAGGTAGTCGTCGAGTCCCTGGACGCGGCGCCCGGCCAGGTGGCCGATGACGAAATAGCCGATCAGGCTCAGCAGTATTGCGACGGTATAGATCATGAGGTAGCCGTGAAGTCATTCGATGTTGTTGTGGGTATTCCAAAGCACGCTTCGATGCCCGCTCGACCACCATGATGCAGGGCTTTACGCGCGTGCTCTTAGCTCTGCGCGTCAGTGGCGGCCGGGTTTACGACACCCGTACACGACACTCGTACCGGTAAAAGGGGCGCCTTCAAGAAGGTGCCCCTTGGCTGTCGCGATCACCCCGCGCTCATCGGGCCAGGCCAGGCACCGCGTTGAGCTCGCGCCACTCCCGTTGCAGCCCCAGGAAGAGGCTTGCGCACATCAGCAGCAGCACCAGGGTGAAGGGCAGGCCCGTGGCCACGGCCCCGGCCTGCAGGGCGCCGAGCGCGGCACTGCCGCCCCCGTAGAGCAAGACACCTGCGATCACGCCTTCGAGTGCCGCCCAGAACACCCGCTGGCCCTTGGGTGCGTCGGTCTTGCCGCCGGCGGTGATGCTGTCGATCACCAAGGAGCCGGAGTCGGATGAGGTGATGAAGAACACCAGCACCAGCACGATGGCGAGCGTGGAGGTGATACCGGTCAGCGGCAGCTGCTCGAGCATGTGGAACATGGCGAGCGAGACGTCCGAAATGCCGTTGGAGAGCTCGCCGATGCCGTTTTCGGTCTGGAACAGCGCCGCGCCGCCGAAGGCGCTCATCCATACCAGCGTGACCAGCGTCGGTACCAGCAGGACCGCGACCAGGAATTCACGCACCGTGCGCCCCCGGGAGACCCGGGCGATGAACATGCCGACGAAGGGTGACCAGGAGATCCACCAGGCCCAGTAGAAGATGGTCCAGCCGTGGTACCAGGTATCGTCGTCGCGGCCGATCCAGTTCGACAGCGGCAACAGGTGGCTGGCGTAATCCATCGCCGTGGTACCGATGCCGGCCAGAATCAGCAGCGACGGCCCGGCGGCGATCACGAAGATCAGGAGGATGGCAGCGAGCACCATGTTGATGTTCGAGAAGAGCTTCACCCCGCCGTCGAGCCCGCGCCAGACCGAGATCAGCGCGATCACCGTCACCACCACGATGATGGCGAGCTGGGTGCCGATGGTATTGGGCGTATCGAACAGGTAGGCCATGCCGCTGGCCGCCTGGGTGGCGCCGAGGCCAAGCGACGTGGCAAGGCCGAAGATGGTCGCCAGCACCGCCAGGATATCGATGATGTGCCCCGCCCAGCCGCGGGTGCGCTCGCCGAGGATCGGGTAGAACGCCGAGCGCAGCGTCAGCGGCAGCCCCCGGTTGTAGGCGAAGAACGCAAGCGACAGCCCGACCACCGCGTAGATCGCCCAGGGGTGGAGCCCCCAGTGGAACATGGTCGCGCCCATCGCCGCACTTGCGCCTTCCGGCGTGTTGGCCGGCGTGTTCAAAGGCGTGCCGTACCAGTCGGTGTAGTAGGCCACCGGCTCCGCCACGCTCCAGAACATCAGCCCGATGCCCATGCCCGCCGCGAACAGCATCGCGAACCAGGAGGTGCGCGAGTACTCGGGTCGGGCGTCACTGCCGCCCAGCCGGATCCGGCCCATCGGCAGAACGATCAGCATAAGGCAGAAGACCACGAACACGTTGCCCGCGATCATGAACAGCCAGTCGAAGTGCTCAATTGACCAGTTCTTGGCCAGGTTCAGCTGGGTGTTGGCCGCGTCCGGGTAGACCAGCGCGTAGAGAATGAACAGCAAGATAGCGAGTGCGGAGAGAGGGAAAACGGGGTTATGAAAATCCAGCCCCATGACCTGCTTGTTATCCTGGCCCGGGGTCAGGATAGGATCCTCGTGGTCCATAGGTTGTCCTCGTTGTTTTTTTTAGACGCAACGTGCCAAAAGAGCGGACACGGCCTCTGAAATTCTTAGGCGAGTCGTGTCGCGGCAGTTGCTTGAAACCGACACCCGCATAGCTATCGCCGCGTCGACGGGCGTATCGTCACGCGGTTATGGATACACTGAGCGCTTCTGGATCCACACGAGAGAGGATGCCGTCATGATGATCGTCGAACTGGTCGATGGAGACGATTTTCGCGCCGGGCTGCGCGGCCTGGGTATCGAGATCGCAGAGGAGGCAACGCCGGAGGAGTGCGCTCGCCGCGCCTTGGAGGCCCACCGCGCGCATCCGGTCGACGGGCCCGGCGCCTACCTGCGCGAGCTCGACCGCCAGGACGTGGTACTGCCCGAGGTTCGCCAGGCGATCGCCCGGCATCTGGACGGCGTGGTTCTCGCCTGAAAGCGCCGCCGCCCCGGCGAGCGAATCGACGGGGCGGCGGCCGTGGGGTGGCGAACTACCCCTGGGAGGAGGCCAGCGAGAGCGACACGCCCTCGCCTTCGAGATTTTGCAGCATGCGCTCGGCGTACCAGTCGATGAAGTCGATCACGCCGAACTCGTAGGTCTCGGAGTAGGGGCCGGGCTGGTAGGCCTTGGAGTTGATGCCGCGCTGGTTCTCCTCGGCCAGGCGACGGTCCTGGTCGTTGGTGGCGTCCCACACCAGGCGCATGTTCTCGGTGTCGTAATCCACGCCTTCCACCGCATCCTTGTGCACCAGCCACTTGGTGGTCACCACGGTCTGCTGCGGGCCCAGCGGCAGCACCCGGAACACGATGGCGTGATCGCCCATGAAGTGGTTCCAGGAGTTGGGCAGGTGCAGGATGCGCAGCGACCCCATGTCCGGGCTGGTCAGCCGGCCCATCAGCTTGTTGCAGGCGGGCTTGCCGTCCATGGTCATGGAGACCACGCCATCGAGCAGCGGCGTGCGGGTCACGCGGTTGCGCTTGCCGAAGCGCTTGAGTTGCCAGGGTACCTGCTCGCCGTTCCAATCCGACTGCTTGCGCGCGACCAGGTCCTTGTACTTGTCGGTGGCGCGCGGGTCCTCGGTGTCGTCGAACTCCATCAGCGAGTTCAGAAGTTCCGGGTGCGAGCCGTTGCAGTGGTAGCACTCGCGGTTGTTCTCGATCACCAGCTTCCAGTTCGCCTGCTCGACGATGCTCGACTCCACCGCCACCTTGACGTTGTCCATCTGGTAGGGCTCGAGGTAGTGCTCGAGCGTGACCAGGAAGTCGTCGATGGCCGGCGGGTTGTCGGCGAGGTTGATGAACATGAAGCCGCCGGCGGTGCGCACGTGCACCGGCTTCAGGCCGAACTGGTTGAGATCGAAGTCGGTACCCATGTCGCTGCCAGCGAACAGAAGCCTTCCGTCGAGCTCGTAGGTCCACTGATGGTAGGGGCAGACGAGCTTGGCGACCTTGCCCTTGCCGGTGGTGCAAAGCCGTGACCCGCGGTGGCGGCAGACGTTGTGGAAGGCGTGGATCTGGCCTTCGCCGCCGCGCACGATCACCACCGGGTTGTCGCCGATCTCCAGGGTCATGAAGTTGCCCTTGGCCGGGATCTCGCAGCTCATGCCGGCGAACAGCCACTCCTTCTCGAAGATCTCTTCCATGTCCAGCGCGAACAGCCGCGCGTCGTTGTAGAACGGCTGCGGCAGGGAGAAGGTGCGCGCCCGGGACTGGAGCATCTGGAGCGTCTCTTCACGCATGGCGGCCAGGGGATCGTGTTGGGGGTAGTCCGACGTCTTGTTCATACCAGATATCCTTTTAAACCCGCCTTCCCGAGACGGGACGGCGACACAGTCAGTGACCAAACGAGATTGTCTTGTTATCGAGTTGCGTGACTTGGCGACTGGCAGGCGCGAAGCGTGCTTGTAGTGGATGGATTGTGGTCCAGGGGGGGCGCCCTCAATTGTCTACCGGCGACACCGGATAACGCATCGACGACGCAAGAAGGGGTTTGCGCGCCGCGGGAGGTGGCGCAAGACAAGCGCGTGTCGCTGACAGGTAAGTCGCCGCCATAGCGCGTACCCAGAATGCAGGTAACGGTGCTGGACCGACCAGGCAAGCGGCGGACCGGTGAGGGCAACGCGAGCACGGCCATAAAAGAGACAACGATGACAACGAACTTCTTCAACCCCGTCACGACCCAGACCTGGACCAACGGCCGCCACCACGTGCGTTGCGTCAAGGTGATCCAGGAGACCTGGGACGTTCGCACCTTCTGCTTCATGGCGGAGCAGCCGGTGATGTTCTTCTTCAAGCCGGGCCAGTTCGTGACCCTGGAGCTCGAGATCGACGGCCAGCCGGTGATGCGCTCCTACACCATCTCGAGCTCGCCCTCGATCCCCTACAGCTTCTCGATCACGGTCAAGCAGGTGCCCGGCGGCCAGGTCTCCAACTGGCTGCACGCCAACCTTAAGGTGGGCGACGAGCTGGTGGTCCACGGCCCGGTGGGCAACTTCAACTCCATCGACTTTCCCGCCGAGAAGGTGCTGTTTCTCTCCGGGGGCGTGGGCATCACGCCATTGATGTCGATGACGCGCTGGTTCTTCGACACCAACGCAAGCGTCGACGTCGAGTTCATCCACAGCGCCCGGGCGCCGCGCGACGTCATCTATCACCGCGAGCTGGTGCACATGTTCTCGCGGCTCCCCGAGTTCAAGCTGCACATCGTCTGCGAGAAGAAGGACGACATCGGCGAAGCCTGGGCGGGCTATCGCGGCTTTCTCACCCAGCCCATGCTCGAGATGATGGCGCCGGACTTCCTCGAGCGCGAGATCTTCTGCTGCGGCCCGGTGCCCTACATGAACGCCATCAAGGCGATCCTCAAGGCCAACGGCTTCAACATGGATCACTACCATGAGGAGCTGTTCGGGGCGACGCCGGTGGAGGTGCGCGAGGACGTGCTGGAGCTGGCCGAGCAGGCCGAAGTGGAGGCGGAGCTCGCCGAGCCCGAGGAGCTGCTCAACATCGAGTTCGCCCAGTCGAACAAGAGCGTGCGCATCCAGGCCGGCGAGACCGTGCACGCCGCCGCTGCCAAGCTCGGCCTGCACATTCCCAAGGCCTGCGGCATGGGCATCTGCGGCACCTGCCGGGTGGCGCTGAAATCCGGCGAGGTGGAGATGGAGCACAACGGCGGCATCACCGACGAGGACATCGAAGAGGGCTACATCCTGACCTGCTGCAGCCGACCCAAGAGCAGCCTGGTGGTCGATTTCTAGGCATCGAACGGGCCGGCCTCTCGAGCGGATACCGCCACGCGGTATCCGCTTTTTCATGTCGCATTTCAGACCCCTGTTTCAAACCTCGGACTATATCTGGACAGCGCCTCGACTCAACGCAAAACGCCCGGGGCGAAAGCCCCGGGCGTCGTGGTCAGCGCGTGTCGCGGACGGGCGCATCAGGCGGCGCCGAGCAGCCCGTGCGGGTCGAGGACGAACTTGCTCGCCACGCCCTGATCGAACTGCTCGTAGCCCGTCGGGGCGTCTTCGAGGGAGATCACCTGGGCGTTGACGATCTCGGCGATGTTCAGCCGCCCGTGCAGGATCGCCTGCATCAGCTGGCGGTTGTACTGCACCACCGGGGTCTGTCCGGTGTGGAAGGAGAGTCCTTTCGCCCAGCCCTTGCCAAAGCGCAGGCTGAGGCTGCCGGTCTGCGCCGCTTTTTCCGCCGCACCCGGGTCCTCGGTGACGTAAAGGCCGGGAATGCCGATCGAGCCGCCTTCGCGGGTGATGTCCATCATCTGGTTGAGCACCACCGCCGGCTGCTCCTTGCCGCCGTGACCGATCGCCTCGAAGCCCACCGCGTCGATGGCGCTGTCCACGCTCGGCTCGCCCACCACCGCGGCGATCATCTCGCCCAGACGGTCGTGCCTGGAGAGATCGATCGGCACGAACCCCATCTTGCGCGCGTGCTCGAGACGCGCCTGGTTGAAGTCGCCGATCATGACCACCGCCGCGCCGAGCAGGCGCGCCGAGGCGGCTGCGGCCAGCCCCACCGGGCCGGCTCCGGCGACGTAGACCGTGGAGCCCGCCCCGACGCCGGCTTTCAGCGCGCCGTGGAAGCCGGTCGGCAGGATGTCGCTCAGCATGGTCAGGTCGCGAATCTGGCTCATCGCCTGGTCGCGGTCCGGGAACTTCAAGAGGTTGAAGTCGGCGTAGGGCACCATGACGTAGTGGGCCTGGCCGCCGACCCAGCCGCCCATGTCGACGTAGCCGTAGGCGCCGCCGGCGCGGTCGTCGTTGACGTGCAGGCAAAGGCCGGTGTGGCCCTCCTTGCAGGTACGGCAGCGCCCGCAGGCGACGTTGAACGGCACCGAGACGATGTCGCCGATCTGCAGGAACTCGACGCCCTTGCCCTTCTCGATCACCTCGCCGGTGATCTCGTGACCCAGCACCATGCCGGTGGGCGCCGTGGTGCGCCCGCGCACCATGTGCTGGTCGGAGCCGCAGATGTTGGTGGAGACCACCTTCAGGATCACGCCGTGATCGATGGGCTTGCCGTTGGGCGTTTCCATTTTCGGGTAGGCGATGTCCTGGACCTCGACCTTGCCGTCACCGATGTATACGACACCACGATTGTTTGACATGCGACATCCTCTTTGGCTTGCGGCGTGACCCGGCGGGTCGCGCCGCGTCGTTATTCTTGAATGAACTGGCGCGAGCGGGCGCTCGATAGAGGCGCTGTCCGGCACGCGATGTCGCCGGACAGGCATAGACCCGCTGCCCAGCATGGTCGATAACGCGCGCGCGAAATTGCCCATGGGCGACACCCAACAGCAAAGGAGCGACCTGTTCGACGGGGCGGGACGAATCACGATCGGATGTCGCAAATACGCCGAGCGATGACGCCAGCAAGCATCTTGGGGGGCAGGCACGGCGATACTATCGCGACAAGCTAGCGTCCATTCCGTAGTGCGACCGGCGCTCGAAGACATCCAACAACGCGACTAGCCTGGAGAAGCAGATGGCTCACAACAATTTTTCATCCAACGCCCGCCTGGCCGACTACGACACGGCGCTCGCCTCGGCCATCGCCGAGGAAACCACGCGCCAGGAAGCCCACATCGAGCTGATCGCCTCGGAGAACTACACCAGCAAACTGGTGATGGAAGCCCAGGGGTCGCAACTGACCAACAAGTACGCCGAGGGCTACCCGGGCAAGCGCTACTACGGCGGCTGCGAATTCGTCGACAAGGTCGAGGCACTCGCCATCGATCGCGCCTGCAGCCTGTTCGGCGCCAACTACGCCAACGTGCAGCCGCACTCCGGTGCCCAGGCCAACGCGGCGGTGTTCATGGCGCTGGTCAGCCCCGGCGACACCATTCTGGGCATGAGCCTGGCCCACGGCGGTCACCTGACCCATGGCGCGGCGCCGAACTTCTCCGGCAAGCACTACAACGCCGTTCAGTACGGCCTGGTGGAGGGCACCGGCGAGATCGACTACGAGGAAGTCGAGCGCCTGGCCCGCGAGCACCGGCCGAAGATGATCATCGCCGGCTTCTCCGCCTACTCGCGGGTGGTCGACTGGCGGCGTTTTCGCACCATCGCCGACGAGGTGGGCGCCTACTTCATGGTCGACATGGCCCACGTCGCGGGGCTGGTCGCCGCCGGCCTCTACCCGAGCCCGCTGCCCTACGCCCACGTGGTCACTACCACCACCCACAAGACCCTGCGCGGCCCGCGCGGCGGCCTGATCCTCTCCGCCGATGGCGACGAGGCGCTCTACAAGAAGCTCAACGGCGCGGTGTTCCCGGGCCAGCAGGGCGGCCCCTTGATGCACGTCATTGCCGCCAAGGCCGTAGCCTTCAAGGAGGCGATGAACCAGGACTTCGTCAACTACCAGCGCCAGGTGATCGCGAACGCCCGCGCCATGGCCCGCGTATTCGTCGAGCGCGGCTTCGACGTCGTCTCCGGCGGCACCGACGACCACCTGTTCCTGCTCTCCCTGATCAAGCAGGGCGTGACCGGCAAGGACGCGGATGCCGCCCTTGGCCGCGCCCACATCACGGTCAACAAGAACAGCGTGCCCAACGACCCGCAGAGCCCGTTCGTGACCTCGGGACTGCGTATCGGCACCCCGGCGGTGACCACGCGCGGGCTGGTCGAGGCGGACTGCGAGCAGCTCGCCGGCTGGATCTGCGACATTCTCGACGTGCTGGCCGACGAGCAGGACACCACCGAGATCGAAAACCGGGTACGCGACAACGTCGCTGATCTGTGCGCGCACTACCCGGTCTACGGTCAGGCCCAAACACAGGCAGCGCCGGTCGAAGACGCCACCGTCGCGTAACGACCGAAGCCCACGGGCTTTGCGGCGTCGACTCAGGAGAGATTTCATGCAACGTTATTCCGGCTTCGGACTGGTCAAACACGCGCTCGGGCATCACGAGAACTGGGAGCGCCAGTGGCGCAACCCCACGCCCAAGAAGCGCTACGACGTCATCATCGTCGGCGGCGGCGGCCACGGGCTCGCCACCGCCTACTACCTGGCCAAGGAGTTCGGCGTCAAGAACGTCGCCGTGGTCGAGAAGGGCTGGCTCGGCGGCGGCAACACCGCGCGCAACACCACCATCGTGCGCTCCAACTACCTGTGGGACGAGGCCGCCAGGCTCTACAACCACTCCCTCGACTTGTGGAAGGGGCTCTCCCAGGATCTGAACTACAACGTCATGTTCTCGCAGCGCGGCGTGTTGAACCTCGGCCACACCCTGCAGGACATGCGCGACATCCAGCGCCGCGTTCACGCCAACCGCTTGAACGGTATCGACAGCGAAGTGGTCACGCCTCAGCAGATCAAGGAGATCGAGCCGGAACTGGATATCTCCAGCCGCGCGCGCTATCCGATCATGGGCGCCTCCTGGCAGAAGAGCGCCGGTGTGGCTCGCCACGACGCGGTGGCCTGGGGCTTTGCCCGCGGCGCCGATGCCCTGGGCGTCGATCTTCTGCAGAACACCGAGGTCACCGGCTTCAAGATTCGCGACGGCAAGGTGCTCGGCGTGCATACCAACCGGGGTGACATCGAAGCCAATACCGTGGGCTGCGTGGCGGCGGGCAACTCCGGGGTGCTGGCGAAGATGGCGGGCATCAAGCTTCCGCTCGAATCCCACCCGCTGCAGGCGCTCGTGTCCGAGCCGCTCAAGCCGGTGCTCAACACCGTCACCATGTCGAACCACGTGCACGGCTACATCAGCCAGTCGGACAAGGGCGACCTGGTCATCGGCGCGGGTATCGACGGCTATCTCGGCTACGGCCAGCGCGGCAGCTACCCGACCATCGAGCACACCCTGCAGGCGATCGTCGAGATGTTCCCGATGTTCTCGCGGGTGCGCATGAACCGTCAGTGGGGCGGCATCGTCGATACCTGCCCGGACGCCTGTCCGATCCTGTCGAAAACGAAGGTCAAGGGCCTTTACTTCAACTGCGGCTGGGGCACCGGCGGCTTCAAGGCCACCCCCGGCTCCGGCCACGTGTTCGCGGCGAGTCTGGCCAAGGGCGAGATGCACCCGATCGCCGCGCCGTTCTCCATCGACCGTTTCCACACCGGTGCGCTGATCGACGAACACGGCGCCGCCGGCGTTGCGCACTGAGGAGAGCTTCCATGTTCTATATCCACTGCCCCTACTGCCAGGAGCACCGCGAGGAAGAGGAGTTCCATCCGCGCGGCGAGGCTCACCTGATGCGCCCGGCCGACCCGGACAACGCCACCGACGAGGAGTGGGGCGACTACCTGTTCTTTCGCCAGAACCCGCGCGGTATCCACCATGAGCTGTGGGTCCACTCCGTGGGCTGTCGCAAGTTCTTCAACATCACCCGCAACACGGTGACCTACGAAATCCTCGAGACCTACCGGATGGGCGAGCAGCCGAGCATCACCGCCGAAACGGAAAAGGTTCGCAAGGAACAGGGCGTACAAACCGCCGACGGCGGCTGGCAGACCATCGGTGCCCAGCCCGAATCCCAGGCCTTGAACGAGGAGACCTCGTCATGACGCAGACCCATCGTATCGATGCCGGCGGTCGGATCGATCGCGGCCAGACGCTCGAGTTCACCTTCAACGGTCAGCGCTACCAGGGCTTCAAGGGCGACACCCTGGCCTCGGCCCTGCTCGCCAACGGCGTGGACATCGTCAACCGCAGCTTCAAGTACTCGCGGGCCCGCGGCATCGTCGCCGCCGGCGCCGAGGAGCCCAACGCCGTGGTCCAGCTCGGCGCCCGGGAAGAGACCCAGGTGCCCAACGTGCGCGCCACCCAGCAGGCGCTCTACAAGGGCCTGGTCGCGCGCAGCACCAACGGCTGGCCGAACGTCCAGCGCGACGTGATGAGCTGGGTCGGCAAGCTCGGCGGAGGCTTCATGCCGCCGGGCTTCTACTACAAGACCTTCATGGCCCCGGCCTCGATGTGGATGACCTATGAAAAGTACATCCGCAAGGGCGCGGGCCTGGGCCGCGCGCCCCACGACTCCGACCCGGACATCTACGACCACATGCACCACCACTGCGACGTGATGATCATCGGCGCGGGCCCGGCGGGCCTGGCCGCGGCGCTGTCGGCGGCGCGTGCCGGCGCCCGCGTGATCCTCTGCGACGAACAGGAAGAGATGGGCGGGTCGCTGCTCGACAGCCGCGAGACGCTGGACGGCGTCTTAGCGGCGCGCTGGGTCGAGGCGAGCGTCAAGGAGCTTGCAAGCCTCGAGAACGTGACGCTTCTGCCACGCACCACCGCCAACGGCTACCACGATCACAACTTCGTCACCCTGCACGAGCGGCGCACCGAGCACCTGGCCGATACCGCCAGCGAGGCCGGCTTTGCCGGTCAGGCGCGGGCGCGGCTGCACCGCGTGCGCGCAGGCCAGGTGATTCTCGCCAGCGGCACCCACGAGCGCCCGCTGGTCTACGCCAACAACGACCTGCCGGGCAACATGCTCGCCGGGGCGGTCTCGACCTATATCCGCCGCTACGCGGTGGTGCCGGGCAAGAAGCTGGTGCTCTCCACCAGCAACGATCACGCCTACCGCGCTGCGCTCGATTGGAAAGAGGCCGGCCGCCAGGTCGTGGCGATCGTCGATGCCCGCGCCAATCCGGACGGCGATCTCGTTCGCCAGGCCCGCGACGCCGGCATTCGCGTGATCACGGGTAGCGCCGTGGTCGAAGCGCGCGGCGGCCAGCGCGTCACCGGCGCCCGCGTCTGCGCGATCGATCTCGAGCGCTTCGTGGTGACCGGCAAGGTCGAGGAGCTCGAGTGCGACACCATCGCAAGCTCCGGCGGCTACAGCCCGGTGGTGCACCTCTCCTCCCACACCGGCACGCGGCCGCAGTGGAACGAGGAGCTGCTGTGCTTTCTGCCCGGCGAGGTGAAAGGCATGATCTCGGCCGGCGGTGTGGCCGGCCACTTCGGGCTCGACGAGACGCTGGCCGACGGCGAACGCGCTGGCCGCCAGGCCGCCAGGGCCACGGGCTTCGAGAACGCTCAGGCGATCACCCTGCCCGCCATCCGCGCTCGCCGCGACGGCAAGGCCTGCGCGCTCTATCAGGTGCCGCACGAGAAAACCGCGCTGCGCGCGCCGAAGCAGTTCGTCGATCTGCAGAACGACGTGACCGCCGCCGGCATCGAGCTCGCAACCCGCGAGGGCTTCGAGTCCATCGAGCACGTCAAGCGCTACACCGCGCTCGGCTTCGGCACCGACCAGGGCAAGCTCGGCAACATCAACGGCATGGCCATCGCCGCGCGCTGCCTCGACCGCTCCATCCCCGAGGTCGGCACCACCGTCTTTCGCCCCAACTACACGCCGGTCACCTTCGGCGCCATCGTCGGCCGTCACTGCGGCGAGCTGTTCGATCCCAAACGCTACACCGCGCTGCACCAGTGGCACGTGGAGAACGGCGCCGAGTTCGAGGACGTGGGCCAGTGGAAGCGTCCCTGGTACTTCCCGCGTACGGTAGGCGGCAAGAAAGAGACCATGCATGAAGCGGTCGCTCGCGAGTGTCTGGCGGTGCGCGAGAAGGTCGGCATTCTGGACGCCTCGACCCTTGGCAAGATCGATATCCAGGGGCCGGACGCGCGGGAATTCCTGGGTCGCGTCTACACCAACAAGTGGGCCCAGCTCGCCCCGGGCCGCGTGCGTTACGGGCTGATGTGCAAGGACGACGGCATGCTGATGGACGACGGCACCACGAGCTGCCTCGCCGACAACCACTTCTTGATGACCACCACCACCGGCGGCGCGGCGGGCGTGCTCGAGTGGCTGGAGCTTTGGCACCAGACCGAGTGGCCGGAGCTTCAGGTCTACTTCAACTCGGTGACCGATCACTGGGCGACCATGACCGTGACCGGCCCGGACGCGCGCAAGCTGTTGTCCGAACTCACCGACCTGGATCTGGACAAGGAGTCGTTCAAGTTCATGGACTGGCGCGACGCCACGGTGGCCGAGGTCCCGGCGCGGATCTTTCGCATCTCGTTCACCGGCGAGCTCGCCTTCGAGATCAACGTGCAGGCCAACTACGCGCTGCACGTCTGGAAGAAGCTCTTCGAGCACGGCGAGAAGTATGACCTCACGCCCTACGGCACCGAAACCATGCACGTGCTGCGCGCCGAGAAGGGCCTGATCATCGTCGGTCAGGACACCGACGGCTCGGTCACCCCGGAAGACCTGGGCATGCAGTGGGCGATCGGCTACGACAAGCCCTTCCCGTGGATCGGCAAGCGCGCGCTGAGCCGCCCGGACACCCTGCGCGGCGATCGCAAGCAGTTCGTCGGCCTGAAGCCGAAGGATTCGAGCGTGGTGCTCGAAGAGGGCGCGCAGATCGTCTTCGACAAGGAGCAGGCCATTCCGATGGCCATGAAGGGCCACGTGACCTCGAGCTACTACAGCCCCTCGCTGGGCCACGGCTTCGCCCTGGCGGTGGTGGTCGGAGGCCGCGAGCGCATGGGCCAGACCGTCTACCTGCCGATGGCCGACGGCACGGTGCACGAGGCCGAGATCGTCAGTCCCGTCTTCATCGATCCGAAAGGAGAGCGCCAGCATGTCTAACGTCAGCGCCAAGGAGTTCAATACCGTGCCCGCCGGCAACCCGGCGGTCGAGTCGCCGCTTCACTGGAGCTATCAGCAGCAGAAGACGGCCGGCAGCGTCAACGCCGGCGTCACGCTGCGCGAGAAGCCCCTTCTGGGTCACGTGGTGCTGCGCGGCGGCGCCATCGTGATGGACGAAGCGGTGCGCCAGGTGATGGGCATGAGCCTGCCGGCCAAGCCCAACAGCGTCACCCGTGACGAAACCGGCGAGCGCTCGATCCAGTGGATCTCGCCGGACGAGTGGCTCGTGATCGTTCCCGGCGGCGAGGAGTTCGGCCTCGAGCGCTCCCTGCGCCAAACGCTTGGTGATGCGCACGTCAGCATCGTCAACGTCAGCGGCGGCCAGACCCTGCTCACGCTTGCCGGCGAGAACGCGCGCGAGGTGCTGATGAAGACGGTCTCGTTCGATGTTCATCCCCTGGCGTTTCCGGTCGGCAAGGGCGTGACCACCGTGTTCGCCAAGGCGACCGTGGTGCTGCGCTGCGCAAGCGAGACCGAGTGGGAGCTGGTGGTGCGGCGCAGCTTCGCCGACTACTGCTACCGCTGGCTGCTCGATGCATCGAAAGAATACGGTATCGATACACAATAAAAGCAGGACGGCCGGCGCCCCCGGCCATCCTGGCCGCGATGAACTGAACTTGATGAACTGAACTTGATGAATGAGAAGCGCCATGAGCCGACTAACGGATACCTGGATCATCACCGCCCAGTGCCCGAGCATTCTGGGCACGGTCGATGTCGTCACCCGGTTTTTAAAAGAGCAGCACTGCTATATCACCGAGCTCAGCTCCTTCGATGACCGGCTGGGGGAGCGCTTCTTCATTCGCGCGGAGTTTCGCCCGGAGCGCGCCGCGTTCGATCAGAAGGCGTTCGAGGAAAGCTTTCTACCACGTGCCGCGGACTTCGACATGAGTTTCGAGCTGACGCCGCCGGCCAAGCGCACCGGCGCGGTCATTCTGGTCTCCAAGGCGGATCACTGCCTGAACGACCTGCTCTACCGCTACCGTACCGGACAGCTTTCGCTCGATATCAAGGCGATCGTTTCCAACCACCCGGATTTGCAGCCGTTGGCCGAATGGCACGACCTGCCCTACCATCATCTGCCGATCACCCCACAGACCAAGGCCGAGCAGGAAGCGAAGGTGCTCGAGATCATCGAGCAGACCGGCGCGGAGCTGGTGATTCTGGCGCGCTACATGCAGGTGCTCTCGCCACGCATGTGCCAGCTGCTGGATGGCAGGGCGATCAATATCCACCACTCCCTGTTGCCGGGCTTCAAGGGCGCCAAACCCTACCACCAAGCCTACGACAAGGGCGTCAAGCTCGTCGGCGCCACCGCCCACTACATCAACAACGACCTGGACGAAGGCCCGATCATTGCCCAGGGCGTCGAGCCGGTGGATCATGCCCATTACCCCGAGGACCTGGTGGCCAAGGGGCGCGACATCGAGTGCCTGACGCTGGCCCGGGCCATCGGCTACCACCTGGAGCGGCGAGTGTTTTTGCACGGCGGGCGCACGGTCGTGTTCGGCAACTGACCGCCTTGCATTACCCCCGCAGGCCTTGGCTACAGTAAGTACAATAAACGACGTAGACTCACCTGCTTGCGGCCTTGTCCGCTGCCGGTGAGCCGGCGCGGCATTCTCATCAGAGGTCTTCCATGCCTATCAGTGTCTTCGACCTTTTCAAGATCGGCGTCGGGCCCTCCAGCTCGCACACGGTCGGCCCCATGATGGCGGCCTTCAAGTTCGCCGCGGCGGTGGAGGACGCCGGCGTACTCGACCGGGTCAGCCGCCTGGAAGTGCACCTTTACGGCTCGCTCTCCGCCACCGGCGTGGGCCACGCCACCGACCATGCCACCGTCATGGGCCTGATGGGCGAGCGCCCGGACCGGATCGACCCGGCGATCATCGGCCCCGCGATCGCGACGCTCAAACAGACGCACACGCTGTCGCTCAATCGCCAGAAGGACGTCACCTTCGTCTGGGAGCGCGACATGCGCTTTCACGAGGAGAGCCTGCCCCACCACCCCAACGCCATGAAGCTCTGCGCTTTCGACGAGGCCGGCCAGACGCTGCTGGCCAACACCTACTACTCGGTCGGCGGCGGCTTCGTCGTCGACCAGCACCAGGTGGATGCCAAGCTCGAGGACATGGACAGCGCCGAGATCCCCTTCGACTTCAACTCCGCCGAAGAGCTCCTAAAGCTTTGCCGGCGCGAGAAGATGAGCGTCAGCCAGCTGATGATGGCCAACGAGAAGACCTGGCGGCCCGAGCAGGAAGTGCGCGACGAGCTGTGGCGCATCTGGCGGGTGATGTGCGAGTGCGTCGACAACGGCCTCACCCACGAAGGCGTGCTGCCTGGCGGGCTCAACGTCAAACGGCGCGCCAAATTGCTGCACCAGCGCCTGCAGGCCGCCGAACAGAACCCGTGCCTGATCGCGACCACGTTTTCGGCCATGGAGTGGGTCAACATCTTCGCGCTGGCGGTCAACGA